>NZ_VOZT01000021.1:0-58459 GCF_013419625.1 Acinetobacter sp. YH12070
CTGATGCTAGTTGGTCTAACACCTTGCGATGTTTGTCTTTTATACGTAATTTAAGGGTTTTCATGTACTTATATTAACAATCAAAACTCAAGGAAAATAGTCCTTAGTTAAATCAAACGACACTTCAGGTCGTGTCGCTTATATCTCTGACCTGAAGGACAGAGTTTTACGCTCCATTTGATAAAAACAACATCAGATCAAGGAACATTTATGCGATCTTTAGTAAACACGGCCAAGATGGCCTCTGTAGCTGCAGTTGCAAGCTTAGCGATGAGTATATCGGCAAGCACTCAAGCTGCGCCTAGCGTCCTCCAGGTGAAGGAAACGGCAAAATCTGACTACGCAAAAACCAAATATCCAATTTTAATGGTGCATGGTTGGCTCGGTTGGTCACGTATCGGTACCGACACCATTGGACTGGATTATTGGTACCAAATCTTGCCAGATATAGCACGAAATGGCTCAACCGTATTCGCAGCGCAATTATCTCCTGCAAACACCACAGCACATCGTGGCGAGCAGTTAATTGCACAAGTTGAAGATGTTTTGGCTATTACAGGGAAGCCAAAACTTAACTTAATCGATCACTCTCATGGTGGTCCAACTGTATTGTATGTGGCTCAAACAAAACCACAGTACATTGCGTCTATTACAGGTGTTGCAGGGACCTATCACTGCTCTAAAGTAGCGGATGATATTCAAGGCAACTCACTTTCTCGTACTGCCTTCAATATTTTAGGTGATTATATTGTCGGCCCACTGATTGCTTTAGGTCAGGCAAAACCAGAGCTTGAAATTGATTTCGATGCGTCTATGAAATCATTATCACAAAAAGGTTCTGCTACATTTAACAGTACGGTTGCAAAATCTGCTGTAGCTGACGGTGTTTTGGCATCTTCAGAAAATTGCAGTAAGAACTTAAAGCAAGTCGACAGCAAAGGCATTCAATACTATTCATGGACCGGTGTTGCGCAAACCACGAATCTACTTGATATCGACACAATCCTAATGCAACTCGGGCCATTGTCTTATGGCAATAAAGACAATGACGGTATGGTTGCACGTTGTAGTGCTTATATCGGTAAAGTCATTAATGACAGCTACAAACTTAACCATACTGATTTAGCCAATATGATGTTCGGCTTAACGGGGCTATTTGCACAAGATCCTTTAGCACTCTACCGTCAACATGCTAACCGTTTAAAACTGCAAGGACTTTAATTCTTATCGTTGACTTTTAAATGCAATAAGAGGGCTTCGGCCCTCTTATTTACTTTTATCAATCTGAAAATTCGTGATCTTTTATTTTGTTACATTTAGCGTCACAGTTAATCTTTTTCAATTTGCAACAGGTGGTCTTTATTGCTTTATTAGAAGTGACAATAGATATTGTCATAAAACAATAATACATTGAGGATCGCTCATGAAATACGGACCATTTTTAGCAGGTTTAATTGCAGCTACGTGCATCGGTAATGTATCTGCATCGCAAGCAACCCAAGTCACCGCCAAAGCTAGTTCTAGCTATGCAAAGACCAAATATCCAATCGTATTTAACCATGGTATGGGTGGTTTCATTACCGTCGGTACAGACTCATTTGGACTCGACTATTGGTATCAAATCCTGCCTGATCTTGCCCGCAATGGTGCAAATGTTTGGGCAACGCGAGTATCGCCGTTTAACTCTACCGAAGTGCGTGGCGAACAACTTTTACAACAAGTCCTTGAAATCCGAGCACTCACCGGTGCAGATAAAGTGAATTTGATTGGACATAGCCATGGTGGGCCAACAATTCGTTATGTTGCCGGTGTTCGCCCAGATGTAGTTGCTTCATTAACCAGTGTTGCAGGACCTCATCAAGGCTCCCCTGTTGCAGACTTAATTTTAAAAGCTGAAGGCACCGCTGTCGAAGCACCCTTGGTTGGAGCTGTGAATTTTGTCTCTAAAGCCATCGTTTGGGCGCAAGGTCTAGATCCAAAGACTTACCCTCATGACGCATTGGCAGGTGGTTCAAGTTTAACGCTAGCGGGTTCTGCAAAGTACAATGCCGCATTCCCTCTGGGCTTACCTAAATCCAATTGTGCAGACGGTAATAGCGTGGAAAAAGGCATTTATAACTATTCATTTACAGGTGTGGGCCAAATCACCAATATTTTAGATTTAGACTCAGCCCTAAAAGTGACCGCATTACTGATCGATGGCGGAAAAGACAATGATGGCCTCGTATCACTCTGTAGTGCCAAGTTTGGTAAAACCATTCGTGATAACTACAACTGGAACCATTTAGATGAAGTCAACCAAGTGCTTGGTCTCAAAGCGTTGTTCGCACCAGATCCTGTCGATGTCTATCGTCAACATGCAAACCGCCTAAAATCACAAGGTTTATAATTTAGCCAAGCTACACATTAAACCCTGTAAATTCAGGGTTTAATGATATTTTCATTAATCAATTTACAAAATCATCTTCATTCCGTCGATTAGTTCGCACATTTTACTTTCCTTTTCTTATAATCCTTAATGACAATAAAAATTGTCAAATAGACGAGCTTGTCTATTTCCAAACTGAACTGAATGACAGTTTGAATACCAAAACAAAAAGAAAGGAATGAAAAATGAAAGGAAAATTGCTCTGCGCCACGCTCCTTGCAAGTATGGCAGTGACCCAAACGCATGCTGCATTAGGTATACAGCAAGCGACCACTAAAAAAGTCATCGACAATTATGCTGAAACCAAATACCCCCTAGTATTTGTACACGGGATGTTTGGTTTTAATCGCTTAGGCGGTGCCGTTTTTGGTCTAGATTATTGGTATCAAGTTCTCCCCGATTTGGCAAGCCATAAGGCTACGGCCTTTGCTACACAAATCTCCCCGTTGGAGTCCATTGAAGTTCGTGGAGAACAACTGTTAGACCAAGTTGAACAAGTAGTTGCCATTACTGGCAAACCTAAAGTGAATTTAATTGGACACTCACATGGTGGCCCTACGGCTCGATATATTGCGGGTGTACGACCTGATTTGGTTGCCTCTGTCAGTACAGTCGCAGGAACCAATGACGGTTCACCTGTGGCAGATTTAGTACAGAGTGTGCCGATTTTAAATGGCGTATTAGCGACTGTCATGGATGCCTTAATGACCCCAGTGATTAACTTCGCCCAGCAGTCTAATCTCCCTTCAAATTTTAAAGCTTCGATCTACAGTATGTCTCAACCGGGTGTGAAAGCCTTTAACGCAAAATTTCCACTCGGTATGCCTGCAACCAAATGTGCTGATGGTCCGAATGTTGCCAATGGCATTAGCTTCTATTCATGGACAGGTATTTCCAACACCACCAACTTACTTGATCCGGATACGATCTTTACCGCAATGGGGCCAATTGCATTTAGCGGACAACCGAACGACGGCTTAGTGAGCCAATGCAGCAGTAAATTAGGTAAAACCGTCCGTGATAATTACAAATGGAACCATTTCGATGAAGTCAATCAAGTATTGGGCTTGAAGGGACTATTTGCACCAGACCCTGTTTCAGTCTACCGTCAACATGCCAATCGTTTGAAACTTCAAGGGTTATAACTTTCTTTCTCGTATAAAAAAATGCGCCAAAAGGCGCATTTTTTTACAGCGTTGTAAAACAAATTATTTTGCTTTACGAGCTGGTAATTTTTCACGAATACGTGCAGCTTTACCAGACAATTCACGTAGGTAGTAAAGTTTAGCACGACGAACGTCACCACGACGTTTCACTTCGATACCAGCAACGATTGGTGAGTGAGTTTGGAATACACGCTCAACACCGAAACCACTAGAAATTTTACGTACTGTGAACGCAGAGTTCAAACCACGGTTTTTCTTAGCAATTACAACACCTTCAAATGCCTGAAGACGCTCACGCTCACCTTCTTTTACTTTTACTTGAACAACTACTGTGTCACCAGGAGCAAAAGCAGGGATGTCTTGTTTCAACTGTGCATTTTCAACAGCTTGTACTAAAGGATGTTTACCGCTCATGGGGTATCTCCGATTATGCGAGTTAGAAGAGGTCTAATCATCGCTGGGGCTAGAGGCTAAAGCGCATAGACCCGATTGACTTTCCCTTTATGCTTGACCGCTTCAATGCATAAAGAGCCTAATATAAGATTTAAAAAATTTAAACCTTGGAATCTTTTAGCCATTTCTTTTGCTGCTTGGTCAATTCAACTTTTTCAACCAACTCAGGTCGGCGTTCTAAAGTGCGTTGATATCGCTGCAAAAACCGCCATTTCTCAATATTGGCATGATGTCCCGATTTTAATACTTCAGGAACATCTAAACCTTCAAAATGGTCTGGCTTGGTATATTGTGGGCAATCTAAAAGACCATCCACAAATGAGTCTTGCACATGTGATTGCTCATCAGACATTGCACCCGGAAGTCTCCGAATCACACTATCCAATAAAACCATCGCAGGGAGTTCACCACCAGACAAAACGTAATCGCCTATTGACCATTCCTGATCAACATATTGTTGGATCAAACGCTCATCTACACCTTCATAACGACCACACAATACAATCAAACCATCATATTTGACGAAATCTTGTACCGCAGGTTCATTTAAGGTTTTTCCTTGCGGCGACATATACACCACAGGGACATGAACAGCACCCGCTTGCTTGGCAAGCTCTTTGGCACGATGAATTGCTTTCGCTAATGGCTCAGCCATCATCACCATACCTGGACCACCACCAAATGGACGTTCATCCACTCTTTTGTAATTGCCCTCAGCAAATTCGCGTGGATTGATACAATGAACTTGCACAATGTCACATTTTGCTGCGCGCCCGCTAATACCGTAGGCTGTAATCGCTTCAAACATTTCAGGAAAAAGCGTAATGACTGCAAAAAACATCGCAGACTCCTCTATTTTCCTGCTGCGTCAATCCTTAAAGGATTAATAATCTACGCCCCAATTTACGTAGATACGACCAGCTTCGAGATCAACACGCTGTACCACATCTTTATGCCATGGAATCATTCGCTCTTCGCTATCAACGCTGTCAGCAGTAGCGCGAACTACCATCACGTCGTTAGCACCTGTTTCAAACAATTCGTGGATTTGACCGAGGTTGACTTCTTGCTCATCTTCTCCAAGACCTAACACTGTTAAGCCCTTCAAATCTGACCAGTAATACTCGTCCACGCCTGCTTGAGGCAGTTGCGATTTAGAGATCCAGATATTTGCGCCAACCAAGTTATCTGCCGCGGTACGATCACTCACACCTTTTAGCGAAACAACCAAGCCTTTGCCATGTGGTTTCCAACGTTTTACATCTACTGTTTGCCAACCTGCTTTGGTTTCAATGTACCAAGGAAGGTAGTCAAAAATATTGCTCATAGGTTCTGTATTGGAATAGACCCAGAGCCACCCATTTAATCCATATGCTGAACGTAGCTGTCCAATCTGAATACGATCTTCGGGAACATTCTGTGTTGGTGTCATGGGTAACCTACTACTAATTAAGCAGTAGCTGCAGCTTTCTTAGCTTCAGCAGCTAAAGAAGCAACACGTTCTGAAGGTTGAGCACCTTGTGAAACCCAGTGAGCAAAACGGTCAGCATCTAAACGAAGTTTTTCTGCTTTACCTTGAGCTGTAGGGTTGAAGAAACCAATACGTTCGATGAAACGACCGTCACGTGCATTACGGCTATCAGTCACAATGATTTGATAGAACGGACGTTTTTTAGCACCACCGCGTGCAAGACGAATAACAACCATGATAGAACCTTATAGTTTTTACGGATTATTCATGTACCGACCACCGGAACACTTCAAACCCCTTTCATAGAGGGCAATATTTTACGCGAAGTTTGCCCTGAATGAAAGATCAAATTTTAGGTTATCAGCAGTTAGAATTTATTTATCGGACCAAGCGGAACAAGTATCTGTTGTTACTGGTGAATCCTTACCTTTAAACCAGCATTGGCGCCCTGTAGAATCTATCGTCATAGCGCCAGTCTTAGCTTGGGAACGGCTTTGTTGCACAAAGATTTGAAATGCAAAGCGCCCCTAATTGAGCCAAATTTAAGGCGTAACTTGGGTAAGTGGTCGACCTAATTCCGTAAATCTGTTAAGGACTGCTACACGTGCATGGATCTCATTCACTTGGCTATCAAAACTCCTTGCACTGAGTTTATCTCCTAATAATTTGATGCAATGCATCTTAGTTTCAACCAAACTTCGCCGATGATAGCCTGACCATTTTTTCCATAGTGTCCTGCCTAAACGTTTAATTGTTCGAAGTAATTCATTTCGCTCTAGCGAGCTACTCTTTGTATCTTTCCATGGTTTCGCATTTTTTCTAGGTGGAATCACCGCATGCGCTTGCCGATCTGCAATGACCTGACGGCATTGCTTGGTGTCATAAGCTCCATCGGTATAAACAGAGTCAATCCGCTCATCTTGTGGAATCTGATTAAGTAAATCACCAAGCACCTGTGAATCACTGACATTATTGGTTGTAAGCTGAACTGCTCGTATTTGCAGGGTTTTAGCATCTATACCAATATGAAGTTTACGCCATTGGCGACGATATTCAGGTCCATGTTTCTTGCGTTTCCATTCGCCCTCACCTAGAAACTTCATGCCTGTAGAGTCCATGAGTAGATGCAGCCCATCGCTACTTTTTTGGTAGCTGATTACAATATCAATATGCTTTTGTCTTCTACAAAGCGTGGTGTAATCTGGAGCTATCCAATTTAATCCGCAAAGTTTAATCAGACTTTGTACAAAGCCAGTGACCATACGTAAAGACAGACGGAATAAGGATTTAATCATTAAGCAGCATTGGATGGCTGCGTCGGAGTAGGTTTGATTTCGCCCTTGTTTGCCTTTTGATGGCGCATACCATTGCGTAGCAGGATCAAACCAAATGGCAATATTTCCGCGACTCATGAGTGCTCGGTTATATGCGGGCCAATTGGTTGTGCGGTAGATTTTGTGTGTAGGCTTCTTCATTTGAAAATTATATCGCTGAAAAACCCTTTACAGATAGGTTTGTGCAACAAAGCCTGACAAATCTCGAATACCAGTTCTTCAGTATTATCCCATTCGATAATTGTTTTTGGGTTAGTCAATGGATCTTCAGGAATTTCCTCGTTAAAATCCGGGTTTGGTTTTTCTAATTTACGAATCGATGTTGTGCGTTTTTTCGCCAAACCTATTGGTGTAAAAGTAATCCCTTCTGGTAATCCTTTAGCAAGCACATGTACAGTTGACCTTGTCGTATCCCAATAGAACTTATCACCAGTATTTTCTTGATTCTTAAATTCTAAAGAAATATCTTTGCGAAGTGAAACGGCTGTTCCTCGAACATTTGACAATGTCATCGCCAAATCTCTTGCCTCCGTCTCCAACTGTTTCTTGTACACCAAAGACATAAGATTCGGAGCCGCCATCATCGCGATAATCGCCAACACCGCAATGGTCACCATCAACTCAATTAAGGTGAACCCGTTTTCTTTTCTTTGCATACTCCCCCCAATACACAGACTTCGCCCTATTAAAAATAATAACCAACAACTTTACAAAACCCTCACACTTCAGGATAAAAGGCATAAAAAAGCAGATAACCGTCATACCAGGGTTATCTGCCTATTTTTCATCAATTTTTTAAAGTGTTATGTACTTCGCAGTTTAAGCCTGAGTTACAGGAATACGTAACTCTTTGGGCAAACTAAAGGTAATATTTTCTTCGCGGCCTGCCAGCTCTTCAGGGGCGGTTGCACCCCAGTCCTGCAAACGCTGAATCACTTGTTTGATTAAAATTTCTGGTGCAGATGCGCCCGCAGTCACACCAATTTTTGTATTCGGTTGAAACCATGCTTGTTCCAACTCGTCTGCATTATCCACCAAATAGGCGCGTTTCCCCATCCGTTCAGCCAACTCACGCAACCGGTTCGAATTCGAAGAGTTCGGTGAACCAACGACCAATACAACATCACATTGCTCAGCCAGATCACGTACGGCATCTTGGCGGTTTTGAGTGGCATAACAAATATCATCTTTGCGCGGCCCCTGAATTTCTGGGAACTTCTGACGTAGGGCATCAATAACTTTTGCTGTGTCATCTATAGAAAGCGTTGTCTGAGTTACAAACGCTACTTTTTCAGGATGCACCACTTTTAGTTCAGCAACATCTTGTTCATCTTCAACCAAATAAATCGAACCACCATTTTTGGTGTCATATTGGCCCATTGTCCCTTCAACTTCTGGATGACCTTCATGACCAATCAAAATCGCTTCCACACCTTCACGTGCATACTTGGTCACTTCTATATGTACCTTGGTCACCAAAGGGCACGTCGCATCAAAAACTTTTAGCCCACGGCGTTCAGCTTCTTGTTGTACCGCTTTAGATACACCATGCGCACTGAAAATCACGATATTGTCATCAGGCACTTCATCCAGTTCATCCACAAATATCGCACCGCGTTGACGCAAGTCGTCCACCACAAATTTATTATGTACTACCTCATGACGCACATATATTGGGGGGTTAAAGCATTCCAATGCACGGTTCACAATCGCGATGGCGCGATCAACACCTGCACAGAAACCGCGTGGATTAGCTAAAACAATTTCCATAGAATCCTCAATGCCCACTCAATTTTACGGGTATCACTTGAAATAAATGTAAACAATAGACGTCTGACTATTTTGTTTGGCGCGCGTCTACTCTAAAATAGAGAAGATATTTTATCATATCAGGAAAAATATCATGTCGGGTCTCTTGTTTGTCGTTTCTGCTGCTTCGGGAACAGGCAAAACATCCCTCGTTAAAGCCCTGCTTGAACGTGTAAACAATTTACATGTCTCTGTTTCTCATACCACTCGTGGTCAGCGTCCTGGCGAATTAGACGGCGTACATTACCATTTTGCTAAAAAAGAAGATTTTCTATCTTTGGTGAATGAAGGCGGCTTCATTGAATATGCAGAAGTTTTTGGTAATTATTACGGTACTGCGCAGCGCACAGTAAAAGAACAATTGGCCAAAGGTCATGACGTTTTACTTGAAATTGACTGGCAAGGTGCTGAACAGGTTCGTAAACTTTTTCCTGAATCTAGACAAATTTTTATTCTTCCTCCGAGTCAATTCGATTTACGTCAACGTTTATCCAATCGTGGTACAGACTCTGTTGAAGTGATTGAACATCGTCTCAGCTGTGCCGTAGAAGATATGCAGCAATATGTTAATTTTGACTATGTCATTATTAATGATGACTTTAATAAAGCACTGCATGACTTAGAGTCTGTGATTATTGCCAATCGTCTTGTTTTAAAACAACAAGCCATGCGCCATGAAAAACTGATTGAGAAATTAATCACCCCTACGGAACAGTGATTAAAACTTGAGTCTATAGACAAAGCACCTTATACTGCACAGTCTGTTAAAAATTTATATTCAAACGAGAATTCTTATGGCACGCGTAACCGTTGAAGATTGTTTAGACCATGTAGACAACCGCTTTGAGCTTGTACTAGTGGCAAGCAAACGCGCGCGTCAATTGGCACGTCAAGGTATCGAACCTACTGTTGAGTGGGACAATGACAAACCAACCGTTGTTGCTCTTCGTGAAATCGCAGCGGGTCACGTTTCTAAAGACATTTTGAAACAACGTGAACAAGACTACCAAACTTCAAGTTTAGACCTTGCACTTTCTGCAAATAACCTAAACTTAGACGGTTTTTCTTTCCAATAAGATAAACCTGACCTTAAAAGCCTAGTTTTTAACTAGGCTTTTTTTATGGATTCTCTTTAATATTTTACTCAGAACAGTTATAACATAAGCTTAAGAAGTGCAAAGCAAGCGAAAAAGATTTTCATTTTTTTAAACTAAAAAATTGACAAGTCATGCAATATGCATTTCATTAAAGTATTAACCGTTTCATTTGTAAATCAGTAGTAAAAGGGTGTTCTATGCCAGGCCCAATGGTCAGTCAAGCCAAGCAACAGTTAAATGTGATTATCGACGCTTACCTTTCAGTAAGTGATGTCGAACGCGTGCTTGAAGCTTGCGACTATGCGGATATTGCCCATGATGGTATTACCCGTAAAAGTGGCGAACCCTACATCCTTCACCCAATTGCGGTGAGCTGTATTTTGGCGCATATGCGTCTTGATGCGGAAACTTTAATGGCCGCTTTACTGCATGATGTCATCGAAGATACCGAATTTACCAAACAAGATATTACTGAAAAATTTGGTCTGACGGTTGCTGAACTAGTCGACGGCGTCACTAAACTCAGCCACTCTAGTGATAAAGAATATAATAAAGCAGCATCTTTCCGTAAAATTTTGCAAGCAACACTACAAGACCCACGTGTCATTATTATTAAACTGGCGGATCGTTATCACAATATGACCACACTAGGTGCTTTACGCCCCGATAAGCGTGCTCGTATTGCCCAAGAAACCTTTGAAATTTTTGTGCCTATGGCACGCCTTGTCGGTATGAATGAAATGGCCGACAACCTTGAACATTTGTGTTATCAAAATCTAGATTTAGATATGTATAACAATGTTCAAGAAGCTTTATTACAAACCAAACCGAAACGCTGCGAATACCAAACCAAGTGGGAAAACAACCTCACCGCCTTACTAGAACAACACCATATTTCAGGTCGAATTAAAAAGAAGAATAATAATATTGAATTACTTCGTCACTTTGTAAAAAACGATATCGATCTGCAAGAGCTCACCCATAGTCATGCCTTTGAAATTATTTTACAAAGCATTGCAGACTGTGACCGACTTGCTGATATCCTCAAAGAAAGCTTTAAAGTTCTAAATTACGCCGATCATATCCGTCGCCCACTCCCTGGTGGCAACCAGTCACTGATGATGCGCTTAAAAGGTGAAAAAACCATTTTATCGCTGACCATCCAAACGGAGCTGATGCGCAAAGCAGCGCGCTTTGGTGTGGTTCTTGGTGAAAATGCACCACAAGCTTGTCGCTCAGCGATCCAAGCCTCCATGCAAAATTTAAACGTGTTAGTCGATGGCGCATGTGCCAAGACCACATTTAGTGAATTACTCGATTATCTACATCAAGAGAAAATTTGGGTTTATACCCCACACGGTCATTTGCATGAACTCCCTCAGGGTGCCACAGCGGTTGATTTCGCTTATTCAGCAAGCTTATTTTTGGGCAACCATGCCGTTGGTGCGAAAATTGATGGGGAAACCAAGCCCCTTTCAACACCATTACTGAGTGGTCAAGTGATTGAAATTATCACTGATGTTCTTGCAACACCAAACCCTGACTGGCTAAGCTTTATTAATACCCAAAAAGCCCGCCGCGCATTACAAAATATCCTCCGCGACCAAGACCAAGATGAACAACGTTTAGTTGGTCAGCAAGCTTTAAATCGTGCATTAAAGCTCTTTAACCGTTCTGTGAGTGATTTAACATTAGCCGATTGGGAAAATGTGCTGAATTGGCGTCATTTAAATGATAAAGAACAATTGTTTGAACAGATTGCCGTGGGTGATTTACTGCCTCAATTGGTTGCCAATCATTTATATGCTCAAGATACCATTCAGACTTCAAATTCTGCACGCTTAATCTTGGGTACTGACGGTGTCGACGTTAAATATGCGCACTGCTGTAACCCGGTTTTAGGTGATCCAATACAAGGGCATTTATCACGTCGTGGTTTGATTGTGCACCGTTCACGTTGTCATAATTTATTGCATGAACAGCATTTACATCCTGAAAATATCATGCCGTTACACTGGACCACAGAAGACAGTGAAGACATTAGTTTTACAGCTTATTTATGCTTAAACATGCTGTTAAATGATGAGCAAATTTCAGAGCTGATCTATCTATGCCGTAAAGAAAAAGTCGGTGTAGAAACTGTCCGCTCACATGAAGAAAAAACCTATGTGAATATTGTTGTACATAACCGTAAACAAATTGCCGAAATTATCCGTAATTTAAGAATGCATTTTGGCTTCCCACGCATTAGTCGTTTGGCACAACCTGTTGCTATCAACGAAACTGCGAAAGTTGCCAGCTAACCTGACACCGCTTATTTATATATGTTGTGTCTGTGATGATAATAGGAGAAATAGATGTCCCGCCAGGTAATCCATACTGAAAATGCACCCGCTGCAATTGGTACTTACTCACAAGCCATTTTAGTGGGCGACACTTTGTATTTATCAGGTCAAATTGGCTTAGATCCATATAGCATGGAGCTGGTAGAAGGCATTGAAGCTCAAATTCGCCGTGTATTCGACAATTTAAAAGCGGTATGTGAAGCTGCAGGTGGTACGCTAGCAGATATCGCTAAGCTGAATATTTTCCTCACTGACCTTTCTAACTTCCAATTGGTCAACCAAATTATGGGCGAATATTTTGCTCAACCCTACCCTGCACGTGCAGCACTCGGCGTAGCAAGTCTACCAAAAGGTGCACTAGTTGAAATGGATGGCGTGGTGATTATTAATCAATAAGTTAGTAAACATCGCTTAAGCCCTTCACGAAATATCACATTCCAAAAGAACAAAAGCCTCACATGGAAATCTGAGCATTACTCAGATTTCCACTTAAATGGCATTTTTTATTCAAAAACTCAATCACCTTAAAAGCATTTTTAAATGATTTTTATTGACAGACGATAATAATTATCAATAATATTACTTATCCCATTTATTCACTTGGTTTGATTTCATGTACGTTTGTTTGTGCCGTGGTATTACTGATCAAGACATTAAAGATGCAATTGCCAATGGCGCAGAAAGCTATCGTGAAGTTCGCGATATGCTCGATTTAGGCACCTGTTGTGGTCGCTGTGCTCCTGAAGCCCGTATGATCATCAGTGATGAAGTTGCGCAAATTGCAGCCCGTATCGCAATTGCTGCTTAAACCAAGTTTTTAAGTTTCATCAACAATCATAATTATAAAACCAATGGTCTCAGACCATTCCTCCTCCCCCGCTTCTGACTCTAAGCGGGTTTTTATTGTCTGCTTTTTAGTGTATTTGATTGCGATTTTCATTTGCTGTTCAATAAATTACTCGCTATACGCAGCCATCTTGTTTAAGATATTTTTAATACTTTTTTATTGCCTGTATTTTTAGGCAAGTTTGTTTGATGGAGTAATGCAATGAAAGGCAATCGTGATGTAATTAATCAGTTAAATCAGGTGCTTTATCATCATTTAACTGCAATCAACCAATATTTTCTGCATTCCCGCATGTTTAATGACTGGGGCATTGAACAGCTCGGCTCTGCAGAATATAAAGAATCGATCCGTCAGATGAAGCATGCAGATAAGATCATTGAACGTATTTTGTTTTTAGAAGGCCTACCTAATCTGCAGCATCTAGGCAAGCTCTATATTGGTCAGCATACGCTTGAAGTGTTGAATTGTGACGTGCGTAAAGTCAAAGAAAACATAGAAGCGATCCAAAAGGCCGTAGCGCTTGCTGAAGAGCGGCTTGACTACGTTACCCGTGATTTAGTCCAAGAAATTTTAGAGAAAGAAGAAGAGTATTTGGATTGGACTACGACACAGCTGGATTTAGCTACAACTGTAGGCATTGAGAATTATATTCAGAGTCAGATTTAAAGATTAAAAAACCCGCAGATGCGGGTTTTTTAATCTTTATATACAACTGCTCGGCTTCTATTTATCTGGAATTCCTGCAGAGGTAGTGCATGACCAACTCCCTGACACATCTCGGTTCAAATATACAGATTCGCCTTGTATTACACTCGCGACATGATTTAATTGACATACAAGTGCTTCGTCGACTACACCACTTGCAAGTGACGCATTTACAGCATAGATACAAATATTCGACGGCACACCACCAAAAACATATTCTCAACAGTAAAATCACTATTCAAAGATACTGAACCATTATTCAAAATCAATTCATGCTGTGATTTAGCCCCATTAAGCTCGGCAATTGCTGCAGTAATTTGAGAACGAGCAACATAATTTTGAAATTTCAGTATAGCTACCACTGTTAAAATACCTAGTATAGCAATTACAATCATAAGCTAAATTAATGTAAAACCTCTAAAAGCACTCATATTTTACTTTCTTTACTAATATACATAATATGAATTAGTAAGAAAATTCCATGCAAATAAATGGCGAATTCAAACATGAGGTGCGACAGTTTCAAAAGCCTTATGATAATCAACAAGCTGAGCAAACTTCTCTAATGGTGTAAGCCAATCTAACGCTTTTCTAGGACGAGTATTCAGTGACATGGCAACTTGATTTAAATAATGCTGATCTGCCTGATTTAAATCAATCCCTTTAGGTAAATATTGCCTAATTAAACCATTCATATTTTCGCATGTGCCTTTTTGCCAGGGTGAATGTGGGTCACAGAAATATACATCTATGCCTAAATCTTCTTTGAGTTTTTTATGTTCTGACATCTCACGTCCACGGTCATAGGTCAACGTTTTACGCAGTTCTGCAGGTAAATATTTCAGAGCTTCAGTTAAAGCCTTGCGCACGGATTCTGCCTTTGCATCAGGTAATGTTGCCAAGATACAGAGCCGTGTATTTCGTTCAATAAGTGTTGCTATCGAGCTTTTATTGTCTTTACCTTTAATTAAATCGGCTTCCCAATGACCCGGTATTTTTCTTTCTTGAACTTCGGCTGGGCGCTCATGAATAGTTTTAATATCCTGTAATATAGAATCTTTTTTAGGTTCACCGTTAGCTTTTCGCTTTTTATTTTCATGACGCAGACAGGATAATAAGTCTTTTTTCAACTCACCCTTTGGTAATGCTCGTATCGTTGAGTAAATCGTTGTATGGCTTACATTCATTGTTTGATCCAAATCAGGAAATGTCTTTAAACGCTTTGCTATTTGCTGAGGAGACCATAAACAACGGATCGCTTCAACAATAAATTTCCAAAGGATTGAATCGATTTTGAGTTTTCTATGGCTTTGTTGCACAAACCTATCTGTAAAGGCTTTTTCAGCGATATAATTTTCAAATGAAGAAGCCTACACACAAAATCTATCGCACAACCAATTGGCCCGCATATAACCGAGCACTCATGAGTCGCGGAAATATTGCCATTTGGTTTGATCCTGCTACGCAATGGTATGCTCCATCAAAAGGCAAACAAGGGCGAAATCAAACCTACTCCGACGCAGCTATCCAATGCTGCTTAATGATTAAATCCTTATTCCGTCTATCTTTACGTATGGTCACTGGCTGTGTGCAAAGTCTGATTAAACTTTGTGGATTAAATTGGACCGCACCAGATTACAGTACGCTTTGTAGAAGACAAAAGCATATTGATATTGCAATCAGCTACCAAAAAAGTAGCGATGGGCTGCATCTACTCATAGACTCTACAGGCATGAGGTTTCTAGGTGAGGGCGAATGGAAACGCAAGAAACATGGACCTGAATATCGTCGCCAATGGCGTAAACTTCATATTGGTATAGATGCTGAAACCCTTCAAATACGCGCCATTCAACTCACTACAAATAATGTGAGTGATTCACAAGTGCTTGGTGATTTACTCGATCAGATTCCACAAGATGAGCAGATTGACTCTGTTTATACCGATGGAGCTTATGACACCAAGCAATGCCGTCAGGTCATTGCAGATCGGCAAGCGCATGCGGTGATTCCACCTAGAAAAAATGCGAAACCATGGAAAGATACAAAGATCAGCTCGCTAGCGCGAAATGAATTATTCGAACAGTTAAACGTTTAGGCAGGACATTATGGAAAAAATGGTCCGGCTATCATTGCCGAAGTTTGGTCGAAACTAAGATGCATTGCATCAAATTATTGGGGGATAAACTCAGTGCAAGAAAATTTGATAGCCAAGTCAATGAAATTCATGCACGTGTAGCAGTCCTCAACAGATTTACGGAATTAGGTCGACCACTTACCCAAGTTACGCCTTAAATTTGGCTCAATTAGGGGGCTTTGTATTTCAAATCTTTGTGCAACAAAGCCGTTTAAAAGTGACGATTTGTGTCACTTTATCACCGTTTTTTAGCGCAAAATAATAGGCTCATTTTCGATTTCATTAGCTTTATCTACAGACTTCCCTGCATAAAAGTGATCCATCACATCACCAATCTCTTTTACACCTGCCGTCAAAGCTATACGGTATTGTTTATTTTGCATGTTTTGGATAATTCGCGCGCAAATATCCTGCCATACTTGGGCATCGGTCGCCTGTCTCATCCCGCGATCAATCACAATTTCCACCTGACGTTCACATAAGTTTAAATAAAGCAAAACACCACTATTAAACTCTGTATCCCATACACCTAGTTCCGCAAAGAGCTGTTCAGCACGTGCGCGGGTATTTTGATAATAGGCTTGGTTCGAAGGAATATGCCCTTCGATCACCACTTGTATTTCGCCCACATGGCCATGTTCAGCTTCTGTCACCGCCTGAGCAATGGCCTGCTGATCTTGTTTATTAAAAAATCGGTTTGCTGCAGGCATATAAAAGAAGTGCTTGAACCAGCGTTTAAAACTTGGTTGTTGTATTTCCTGTGTTTTAGGACAGGTGACAATTTCTGTTGTTTCTGTTTTCGTTACCATGAACCTGATGCTCCCCCACCGCCAAAACCACCACCGCCTCCGCTATAGCCTCCACCACCAAAGCCACCACCTCCACTACGGCCTCCACCGCCCCCACCACCAGCAAGAAACATTTGAAAAATGGTTTGAGCAATAGCAGTAATCAGTAGAAAGAAAATTGCTCCACCCATCAACAGACTGGTGAGTAGACCTGCACCATTGACCAAACCCGCAACGGTACCTGCAACAGCAGCAGTTGACGCACTTAAGCGCTTACCCACAATAAAGGATGCAAAAATACCAATCACCAAAATGATGAGTACTGTCGTAAAAGTTTTCTCTTTGGCTTGTTGCTCGTGTAAGGCTTGTTCCTGACGTTCTTTTAACTCTTGGGCTGCTTGCGCGGCAACTTCAGGGTCTTGATTTAAAATTTGAGTGATTTCCGTTAAGCCAGCATCAATACCTTGAGCATACTGAGCTTGCTTAAAATACGGCGTGATTTGATTACGGATAATCCGACTAACGATGATATCGGGCATGATTCCTTCTAACCCATAACCCGTTAATATTTGTATGCGACGATCATTCACAGCGATCGCCATCAATATCCCATTGTCACGTTTTGCTGAACCGAGTTGCCATTTTTCTGCAACACGCAAGGCGTAATCAAAAATATCTTCTTGACCCGTGGTTGGTACAATCACGACACCAACTTGTGCCTTGCCTTGTTCGTGTAACTGTATAATTTTCTGGCTAATGGCTTGCTTTTCAGCAGCTGACAGTAAATTTGCCTGATCAACTACAGGTTCATTTAGCGTCGGCAAGCCACGAATCGACACGCCATCTGCCATATCATTGGCGATATTCGGCTGCTGAATTTTGATTTCAGGCTGTGCTGTTGTTTCTTTTTGCGTAGCTGACTGCTGATCTTTTAATATTTTACCGACAACAACTGTTTCAGCATCTACATCTGTAGCGATGGCAGTTTCTGCATGTGTGAAACCCACCACACACAATAAGCATGCTAAAACCATGCGCTGCAACCACAACAAACCTGTATGTTTTAGCTCAAAATCCACCATCAGCCCACCTCACAATGCAGTGATGCCAATTAATTAAAATCAACTTTCGGTGCAGTTTGTGCACTTTGCTCGGCGCTAAAGTTAGGCTTAGTATCCATGCCGATGACTTTAGCTGTCATCACTTGCGGGAACTGGCGTGCATAGCCGTTAAAGTCTTGTACCGAAGTAATGTAGCGATTACGTGCGACAGCTATACGGTTTTCAGTGCCTTCTAACTGAACTTGTAAATCACGGAATTGCTCATTGGCCTTTAAGTCTGGATAATTTTCCGAAACAGCAATTAATCGTGAAAGTGCGCTGGTCATCTGCGCTTGTGCTTCTTGATATTTTTGGAACAGTGCTGGATCTTCCAAAACTTCCTTATCCACTTTTAAGCCCGCAACATTGGCACGTGCTTGAGTCACTTCGGTCAACACTTGTTCCTCATGTTTCGCGTAACCTTTAACCACATTGACAAGGTTAGGTACCAAATCTGCACGGCGTTGATATTGGTTTTGCACTTCAGACCATGCTGCTGTAACGGCTTCGTCTTTAACTTGTAATGTGTTATAGCCACAACCACTCAGGGTCAATGTACTGACTAATGCGATTGCGAGCATGCTTTTTTTCATTGAATTCATAACCCTTAACCTCAAGTATTTATTTGTAATTGTTTAAATAAATTCATTCTAACCCTATTTTTCGAATGAATTATGTATTTTCTTTGTGATTAAACTGATCCACTCGAAAAATATTTAGCATTAAAAAAAGCCCACAATTCGGGCTTTTTTATCATATTGAATTAACTATACAATTGCGGTGTAATTTCAGTCTGAAAACTTTCCATTTGATATTCATCAGCAAGGCGTTCTTTCCAATATTTCACGATCTGACTGTAATCAATTTCACTCGGATGGAATTCTGCTTTGTAATATGACAAATATTCAGGCGCTAGTTGAATAAACATTTTTGCCAATAAATACGCGCCGAAAATATTTCCGCCCAGCTTTGGCAAACTTTTTTTCTTATCCTGCATAAATAGCTTCGTTGCAGAATAAAACGTAAGACTTGCAAAACCCGTGGTCACACTGCGCATAATCATGCGGCGTATTTTGTCATCTCCATAGACGTGTTGATATACATCAAATGCCACTGCGCGATGCTCAATCTCTTCAATCGCATGCCAAACCCAAAGTTTCACTGCATCATCATCTAAAGTACTGAGCACTTCAGGATGTCTTAAAATATAGCCACCAAGCAAAGCGGTAAAATGTTCAAATGCACAGGTGATTGCAAGTTGAATCTTTGGATGTAAGTTTTTTACATAGCGGTCTTTACGCGCCAGCCATGCTTGGAAACGATCTAAATTATAGGTTTCACTGCGCCAAGCATCATTAAATTCAGCATGGGCTTTGGAGTGCATCGCTTCTTGCCCAATGAATGCTGCGATCTCAGCTTGCAATTTTTCATCACTGACTTTATCGCGTACATTGCGCACACTGTGCACAAAGAATTGCTCACCAATGGGAAAGGTCGATGACAATGCCGTCAACAAATGCGACATCACCGGTGAGTTGGCAAAATAATGCCGGCGAATCGCTTTAGGATTGAATTGTGCTCGACGTACCGTAATGCCAATGGCTTTAGGACGATTTAGATATGTTTTTTGTGTCGTCACTTGCGTCATGGTCGCTTCCTAAGATTTAGATCATGATCGCAGTATGTAATTCCGATGCCCTTTCACAGATGGCAAAATGTGCTAGCACACTTGCATAATTCACCATTCTAATGTGCTGTCTGACAACTTTTCAGCGTATTTATCTGCAAAATCCATTCACTTGTCATTTTGGGTAAATTCCAAAAAATAAAAAACCCGCCAAAGCGGGTTTTTTGAATGAATCCAGTGCAATCACTGGCATGTCATGACTTAAACATCTAAGTAGTCAAGAATACCTTCCGCAGCTTGGCGACCTTCCCAGATTGCGGTTACCACAAGGTCCGATCCACGTACCATATCACCGCCGGCAAAAATTTTCGGATTCGATGTCTGGAACTTAAATTCTTGCTGTTCAGCAGCAATGACGCGACCTGAACCATCCATACTGATGTTTGATGTAGTAAACCAATCTGCAGGGCTGGTACGGAAACCGAAGGCTAGCAATACTGCATCTGCTGGTAAAATTTCTTCTGAACCCGGAACTGGTTCAGGGCTACGACGACCGCGACTATCAGGTGCGCCAAGCTGTGTAGTCACAACTTTAACACCCGTCACTTTGCCATTTTCACCCACAATTTCAATCGGCTGACGATTAAATTGAAAATCCACGCCTTCTTCACGCGCATTTTTCACTTCACGACGTGAACCTGGCATGTTTTCTTCGTCACGACGGTAGGCACAGACAACGGATTCGGCACCTTGACGGATCGAGGTACGGTTACAGTCCATCGCAGTATCACCACCACCCAGAACAATCACTTTTTTGCCTTCCATGCTGATGTATTCAGATGGATCTTTTTCCCAACCTTGTGTACGGTTGACATTGGCAATCAAGAAATCCAGTGCATCATGAACACCAACAAGGTCTTCACCCGCGAAACCACCCTTCATGTAGGTATAAGTACCCATACCCATGAATACAGCATCGTAATCAGCCAAAAGCTGGTCAATCGTCACATCTGTACCAATTTCAGTATTTAGACGGAATTCAACGCCCATGCCAGAGAAAATCTCACGGCGACGTTTCATTACGTCTTTTTCCATTTTGAATTCTGGAATACCGAAAGTCAGCAAACCACCAATTTCAGGACGCTTGTCAAATACGACTGGCTTCACACCATTACGTACAAGAATATCGGCACAGCCAAGGCCAGCAGGACCCGCACCAATAATTGCAACTTTTTTGTCTGTCCACTTAACGTGTGACATATCTGGACGCCAGCCCAATGCAAATGCCGTATCGTTAATGTATTTTTCAGCATTACCAATGGTAACTGCACCAAAGCCGTCATTTAGCGTACACGCGCCTTCACATAAACGGTCTTGTGGGCACACACGACCACAAACTTCAGGCAATGTGTTGGTTTGATGACACAATTCAGCCGCTTGGAAAATACGACCTTCTGCAATCAGTTTTAACCAGTTTGGAATGTAGTTATGTACTGGACATTTCCATTCACAATATGGGTTACCGCAACCTAAACAGCGGTGCGTTTGATTTTTTGCAACTTCAGCTGTAAACGGTTTATAGATTTCCACAAATTCTGCTTTGCGGACAACTAGATCTTTTTTCTCTGGATCTTGGCGTGCTACATCCAGGAACTGAAAGTCATTATTTAGGCGCTCTGCCATGTCTCTCTCCGTGGGTAGGTGTAAGCATGTTTGGACTTACACCTGCCTATCAAATCTGCAGTAGTGGAATTATTGTGGATCAGCTTGAGTTGTTTTCAACAAAGTCTGCAAATTAGCAGCTTTTGGTTTCACAAGCCAGAATTTGCGGCTATAGAAGTCAAACTCGTTGCGGATCTTATACGCCCAAGCACTACCTGTTTCTTTAATATGTTCATCTAAGATACGGCACAAGAACTCTTTGTGTTCTTCCATCGATTCTGTAGAGATACGGTTCAATTCAATCAGTTCGTGGTTATAATGGTCAACAAAGTCATTATCAAGGTCGAGCACATAAGCGAAACCGCCTGTCATACCCGCACCAAAGTTATGACCCACTTTACCCAATACAGTCACGATACCACCTGTCATGTATTCACAGCAGTGGTCGCCTGCACCTTCAATCACAGCAAACGCACCTGAGTTACGTACTGCAAAACGCTCGCCTGCAGTACCTGCAGCAAACAATTTACCGCCTGTTGCACCATATAAACAGGTGTTACCAATGATTGCAGTATTTTGCGTTTGGAATGGTGAACCTTTCGGTGGGAAGATCGAGATACGACCACCAGCCATACCTTTACCCACGTAGTCATTCGCATCACCCTCTAGGCTGATGTGTAAACCACCTGCGTTCCAAACACCCAATGACTGACCTGCAGTCCCTGTTAACATCACTTTAACAGGGTGCGCTTCCATACTGAGGTTGCCATAACGTTTTGCAATCTCACCCGAAATACGCGCGCCAATTGAACGGTCACAGTTACCAATAGTGAAACCATATTCACCGCCTGTACCTGCTTCAATCGCTGGCAGCATTTCAGCTACCATTTTCTCAGCCAATAAGCCTTTATCGAATGGTGCATTACCTTGTACTTCACAGTACTGAGCTTTACCTTCAGCTGCAGGATGCGATTGGAGTAATGCACTCAAATCAAGGTGTGCATGTTTTTCAGTTTCACCCGGAAGCATTTCAAGTAAATCTGTACGACCAATTAGGTCTTTCAGGCTTGATACACCAAGCGCTGCCAACCATTCACGTGTTTCTTCCGCAATAAAGTGGAAGAAGTTAATCAACATTTCAGGTTCACCAATATAGTGTTCCTGACGTAAATGGTCTTGTTGAGTTGCAACACCGGTCGCGCAGTTATTTAAGTGACAGATACGAAGATATTTACAACCGAGGGCAATCATTGGTGTCGAACCGAAACCGAAGCTTTCCGCACCCAAGATTGCTGCTTTTACAACATCTAGACCTGTTTTTAAGCCACCATCAGTTTGTACACGCACTTTGCCACGTAGATCATTCACACGAAGCGCTTGATGTGCCTCGCTTAACCCTAACTCCCATGGCGAACCTGCATGGTGAATTGAAGAAAGTGGAGAAGCCGCTGTACCACCGTCATAACCAGAAATGGTAATGAAGTCTGCGTATGCTTTTGCCACACCTGCCGCAATCGTACCAACACCGGGCTCAGAAACCAGCTTAACGGACACCATCGCCTGTGGGTTAACCTGTTTTAAATCGAAAATTAACTGTGATAAATCTTCGATTGAGTAGATGTCGTGATGCGGAGGTGGAGAAATTAAAGTCACACCTGGTACTGAGTAACGTAAACGTGCAATTAAACCATTCACTTTACCGCCCGGCAACTGACCACCTTCACCTGGTTTTGCACCTTGTGCCACTTTAATTTGAAGGACTTCTGCAGAAGTTAGATATGCAGGGGTCACACCAAAACGGCCAGATGCAATTTGTTTGATTTTCGAGTTACGGATAGTGCCGTAACGCGCTGGATCTTCACCGCCCTCACCTGAGTTCGAGCGACCACCAATGGTATTCATAGCGATTGCAATAGCTTCGTGCGCTTCAGGCGATAATGCGCCTAAAGACATCCCAGCCGAGTCAAAACGTGGCAGAATCTCTTCTACGGATTCAACTTGATCGAGTGCAATCGATTGATCTGTTTTCAGCTTGAATAAGTCACGAATCGTCGCGATTGGACGGTTATTCACTAGCTCTGCGTATTCTTTAAAGTCCGCATAATTACCAGAACGCACAGATTTATGCAGTGCATTGATCACGTCTGGGTTAAATGCGTGATATTCCTTACCGAATACAAATTTCAGCATACCGCCTTGATCAATTGGTTTACGTGATTTCCACGCCAAATCTGCCAATTTTTTCAAGTCATTTTCTAGATCAGAGAATGTTGCGCCTTTAATACGGCTCGGTACACCAGTAAAGCATTTTGCAACCACTTCATCAGAGAGGCCGACCGCTTCAAACAACTGACCGCCACGGTAAGAAGCAACAGTAGAAATACCCATCTTAGAAAGGACTTTCAATAAGCCTTTTTCAATGCCTTTACGGAAGTTAGCTTGCGCATGAATTGGGTCACCCAACAATTCGCCTTTCGCGATCAAGTCATTAATCACGTCATAAGCTAGGTAAGGATAGATCGCTGTCGCACCGAAACCAAGAATCACCGCAAACTGGTGTGCATCACGTGCTAAACCAGTTTCGACAATAATGTTGGCATCGGTACGAAGACCCACATTGATTAAATAATGGTGAACCGCACCAGTTGCCATCAATGCATTTGCAGGTAAGAAACCTTGACGGATTTTCTTATCAGACAATACAAGTAATGTCTTTCCATCGCGAATCGCTTGCGCAGATTCTTCACAAATACGCGCGATGGCAGCTTCTAAGCCTTCATCTTCTGCATAGTTCAGGTCGATGTCTGCAATCTCGTAACCTTTACGACCAAGGGTACGGATTTGATGCATTTTCGAATTTGACAGTACTGGGCTTGAAATGATCAGACGATCTGCATGCTCTGGACCTTGTTCAAATACATTTTGTTCACGGCCGAGGCATGTCTCTAACGACATTACGATCGATTCACGTAATGGATCGATTGGCGGATTCGTAACCTGAGCGAACTGCTGACGGAAGTAGTCAGACACATGGCGCACTTGACGAGACAATACTGCCATTGGCGTATCGTCACCCATTGAGCCCACGGCTTCCTGACCACTTTCAGCGATTGGACGAAGCAATTGGTCACGTTCTTCAAAAGTAACCATGAACATTTTTTGTGAAGCTTTCAGGTCATCGCCTTTTAAGCCTTGATCACATAAATATTCTTCCAGCTCTGGACTGCCTTGTACACGTACTGAGTTTTCACGTAACCACTGACGGTACGGACGCATACGTTTGAGGTGATTACTCACATCTTGAGTATCGAGCATTTTGCCAGTAAAGGTATCGATCACCAAAATTTGACCTGGACCGACACGACCTTTAGATACAACGTCTTCTGGTTCATAACCCCAAACACCAATTTCGGATGCCAAAGTAATGTAACCATTTTTGGTAATCACCCAACGTGCTGGACGTAAACCATTACGGTCAAGCATACAAATCGCATGACGGCCATCTTGAATTACCAGACCTGCTGGACCATCCCAAGCTTCCATATGTTTCGAGTTGAATTCGTAGAATGCACGTAAGTCCGCATCTAAAGTTTCAACGTTTTGCCAAGCTGGTGGAACCAACATGCGTAGCGCACGGAACAAGTCCATTCCGCCGCCGACAAGGATTTCCAGCATATTATCTAAGCTTGAAGAATCCGAACCTGTACGGTTTACGATTGGATTCAGCTCAGCTAAACCTGGCAATAATGGGTTTTCAAATTTTGGTGTACGCGCCATCGCCCAGTTACGGTTTGCAGTAATGGTATTGATTTCACCATTGTGCGCCAAGTAACGGAACGGCTGTGCCAAAGGCCAACGCGGTAAGGTATTGGTTGAGAAACGCTGATGGAATACTACGATGTGTGACTTTAAGCGCTCATCAGCAAGATCGGTATAGAAGTCAGCAATGGCTGCTGGCATCATCAAACCTTTATAGCTGATCACAGTTGAGCATAAAGTAGTTACATAGAAGTATGGGTCAGCAGTCAGCTGTTGTTCTGCACGGCGGCGTGCCATCACCAACTTACGGTTGAATTCAACCTCTGAAACACCCATTGGGCAATTCACGATAATTTGTTCAAAGGCAGGCAATGACTGCATCGCGATTGAACCCAACGCATCGTTATTGGTTGGCACAACACGCCAAGCGATGACTTTACAGCCTTCGTCTTCGATTTCTTTGGTTAAAATTTGTTTTGCATGTACGGCTAATGCAGGGTCTAGATTTAGAAATACCGTACCCACAGCAAAGATTTCACTCAATGTAATGTCACTGAGTTTTTTCGCTTCTTCACGGAAAAATTCTTTTGGCATAGCAAGGAGTAGACCACAGCCGTCACCGGTTTTGCCATCTGCGGCAATACCACCACGGTGGGTCATACAACTTAAACTATGCATTGCGGTTTTGACGAGATCATGGCTTGCATCACCCTGCATATGGGCAATTAAACCGAAACCACAGTTATCTTTAAACTCATCCGGTTGGTATAAACCTTGAGCGGGAGCTACAGTATTAGGCGATGGCATGTGCATAGCGTACCCTTCTTTTCTTTACAGCTCTTTCGAGCACTTAACAAACTAATTTCTTGTTGCGATTCGTCTTAACTTACTCACATGAATTGTTCTGTCGAGCAAAATTATTTCTTATTCACACCCTTAAGATAAACCGAATTCATCTTTGATGCATGAATAAAAAGTCAAATTTTCTGCTTTTTGCAGTTCAGATCAGGGATAACGACTGGATTAATGACTTCGCACTTTTATCGAATCATTTTCGCGCCAAAACAGGGAGAAAAGTTCAATTTACGCACCAATTAAGCAATTTGTATGCCAACTTGATGCACTTTACCCTAAGATGGCTGATTACAAGCACTTTTTAGTTATAACAAATAATTCAAATTGTTCTTTTTTTATTTTATGCACTTTTTCTGTGCAGTTTAGGCTTTTCCCAAGAGGTCTTGCGCTATTTTAGAACTAATTAAATGGATCGGTTACTTCTTGCTCTACTGGTGCAGGTTTTGGACGTGGTGCATCTACACTACTTTGTGATTTTTGCACATCAATCACATTCCCTTCCGCATCACGACGAGTCACCGTAGTACTTGTCGTTGCATTAGTTGGAGTTTTTACCGTCGCTGCAGTGGCTGCTTTTCGTGCAGCGATTTGAGCTTCATCAATTTTCGGTAAAGGCACAGGTTTTAATTTAACAGCATATAACTTTTGACTCGACGACATTTCTTCCGTGCCCAAGTCATTCACATATGCTTGATATTGTTTAAATTCCACAACTTCAGGTTTAATTGAAGCAGGCAAAGCAATGTTGAGGCTCGACATTGCAGCTTTGGCATCATTTTGCGACGAATATGGTCCAGTTAAAATGACGTATTGCTCAGGATGGTCTTCACCTGAAAGACGTAGATAAATAAATTTATGACGCTCAGGCTGCTTGCGTAAGAAACTTTTTAAAATATCTTCCTCAGAAACCCGAAATAATTCAACACCATAAAGTTTGGCAGAATCATTGATAAATTTAGTGCCGCGAAATTCTGGCTCATGTTGAGCTGTAGCAACCACACGGGTCGTCATATCAAGTGGACGTACTTCTTCATTTAATGCACCAAGATGGGACATTGCTGCCACTTTCTCTGGCTGAATTTGCAAATCCACTTCGGTTTCAGCTTGCTTTTCAACTTCAACCAATTCTTTGGTATCTGTAATCGCCCAGAAAACCAATGCAGCGAACAGACACACAGCTCCACCCACCAACCATGCGTAGTGATGAACTTTTTGCCATTGAGACTGCCGCGCTGCCATGATGTACCTACTCTGCCTGATTTGCCAAAATTGCCTGTTTCATTAACTCAACATCAAACTCTTTGGTGATGATGGCCTGACCTAATGATTTCAGTAAAATAAGTCGTAATTGCCCATTCAATACTTTTTTATCATGGGACATATACGACAAAAATTCCTCTAGCGGAATTTTAGGGCAAACTATCGGTAATTGTGCACGTAAAATGATTTTTTTTGTACGTTCTAAATCTTCAGCAGTGATCCAGCCCATACGATGGGACAAATCTGCAGCCATTACCATTCCTGTTGCAACAGCTTCACCATGCAACCATTCACCATATCCTAAGTACGATTCAATCGCATGACCAAAGGTATGACCCAGGTTTAATAACGCACGTTCGCCTTGTTCTTTTTCGTCATTGGCCACAATACGCGCTTTATGGGCACATGAACGATATACTGCTTCAGCCAACAAGGTTGCATCACCTGCAACCAAAGCATCCATATGTTGCTCAAGCCAAGCCAAGAATTCAACATCACCCAACAATGCATATTTGATCACTTCAGCCAAACCTGCAGAAAGTTCACGTGCCGGCAAAGTTTTTAATTGCGCCATATCAGCAAGGACCACTTGGGGTTGCTGGAAAGCACCAATCATGTTTTTACCCAGTGGATGGTTTATCCCAGTTTTGCCACCGACACTTGAATCCACTTGAGAAAGCAAAGTCGTCGGCACTTGAATAAAATACACACCACGTTGATAGCATGCAGAGGCAAAACCGCTCATATCCCCAATGACACCCCCACCTAATGCCAAAACCGTACAATCGCGGTTAAAGCCTGCTTCGAGCAAGGCATCAAAAATTAAATTCAAATGGTCTAAATTTTTATACTTTTCACCATCAGGCAAAATACATGTTGCAACGGTTTTCCCTAATGCCTCAATTGCATCCACATAATGTTTTAAATAGAGCGGTGCAACTGTGGTATTAGAGACAATCATCACTTGTTTACCCTGAATATAAGGCTCAAGTAAAGTTTGTGGATTGAGGTCACTCCCAATAAAAATAGGGTAGCGACGATCACCAAGTTCAACATGTAAGGTTTGCATGAATTTAACCTTTTTCTAACGAGATATATTTTGTGAAACAATTAAATTAAAAATTTTTTGTGCAAGATCTCGCGCAGCACCTTGATTGGTTTCAATAATATAGTGCGCGACTTCGCGATAAAGAGGATCACGGGCAGCCAATAAATCTCGTAGCTTTTGCTCTGGATTTTCCACTTGAAGAAGTGGACGATTTTTGTCGCGGTAGGTTCGTTGTAACTGAATTTCCACCGGAGTATATAGATAAACAACAATACCACGTTGTTTTAAAAATTCACGATTTGGGGGCCGAGTCACTGCTCCACCACCAGTCGCCAAGACCAGTTGTTTTTTTGCAGTTAACTCATCAATGACATTCGTTTCACGACTTCTAAACCCTTTTTCCCCTTCTTTTTCAAAAATCCAAGGAATCGTCGCACCTGTTTTACGTTCAATTTCATGATCACTGTCTAGAAATTCACGTCCTAGCAATTCTGCTAAATGTCGCCCTACGGTTGTTTTTCCTGCCCCCATTGGCCCTACCAAATAGATATTTGGTAGGGTTTCAAACTCTTTGCTTGGCAAGGAGTCACCTATTTCTTTTGTTAAATTGAAAATATATTAATGATTTCTGGTAACACTGTCATTAACAATTCGCGGAGTAACAAAAATCAGCAACTCATTTTTTGCATCGCTTTTCATATCTTTACGGAATAAGCGACCCACATAAGGAATATCCCCTAAGAATGGTACTTTAGTTTGCTTACTTTGTGTTTCCTGATTAAAAATACCACCGAGCACAACAGTTTCACCATTGTTGACTAAGACATCGGTATTAATTTCATTTTTATTCAGGATAATTTCACCATTTTGTGCATAACCTGCTGGTGAGTCACTCTTGATATTCAGCTTCATTTGCACTTTACCATCCGGAGTAATACTAGGCGTGACATCCAGACTTAATAAAGCTTCTTTAAACTCGGTAGAAGAAGTCGCATTTGAACCCGTACCCGTTGTGGTTTGATACGGAATTTCTTGACCTGATGCAACTTTGGCTTGTTGTTTATCCGCTGTCAGTACTTTTGGTGTTGAAATGACTTCACCATAACCATCCGCTTGTAAAGCAGAAAGCTCTAAATCCAACATAAAATCAGAAAGACTAATCAAGCCAAAAGCAATTCGACTGGCACCTGCAGTAGTCACACCTAAATCCACATTTAAGTTACTTGGACGCTGAATCGTATATTTCCCATCATCATCCGGTGTTTTTAAGTCCCACAGCGTGGTATCACTACCACCCACCAATAAATGGTCATTTTGGTTAATCCCTTGAGACAAGAGACCCCATTTCACCCCCATTTCTTTGGTAAAGTCGGTAGAAGCTTTTACAATCCGTGCTTCAACCATGACTTGCTTGACGGATACATCCAGCAAATCCACCATTTTTCGAATTTGATCAATGTTTTGCGCGGTATCATTGATAATCAGTGTATTTGTACGCGTATCTGCAGAAATTGTGCCACGTGGGCTTAACAAATTACCACGGTCCTCATCAGTATTATTACTACTATTTGATGAACCAGTGTTGCCTGCTGTTTTAGACTGCGTAATCAGTTTCTCAATATCAGCTGCCTTAGCATAACTTAAAGTAAGATATTCTGTTTGAATGGGTGCCAACTTCATACTTTGACGTAAGGCTTTCGCTTCTTCTTCTTCCGCTTTAATCAACTCAGAAACAGGCGCAATCCAAATCACATTACCATTACGACGTTTATCCAAGTTCTTGGTTTTCAGTACGATGTCTAAAGCCTGATCCCAAGGCACATCTTTCAAACGAAGTGTAATATTCCCTTGTACTGTATCAGCAGCAACCATATTGATTTCAGTGAAATCAGCCAAAAGTTGTAGCACACGGCGTACTTCAATATCTTGGAAGTCTAAAGAAATCTTCTTACCGGTATAATGATTGGCAGCTTTAGGACGTAATGGATTCTTATCTTCAGGACGTTTCAAACTTACCGTTAATTTATTATCCGTTTGGTAAGCCATATATTCATAGCTGCCCGTCGACTGAATGGTAATCACCCCATTACCGCCATCATTATGTGCATCAACCGTAGCAACAGGTGTTGCAAAATCATTGACATTTAAACGGCGCGTCAAATGTGAAGGTACTTTATTCCCTAAAGTACGGATCACCACTTTACTGCCTTGTTGTTGAACATCAACAGGGGTATTTCCACCCAGTAAATCCACAACAACTTGACCTTCACCATTAGAACCTCGGTGGAAACCAATATTTGAAATACCTTGTTGCTGACGTTGTGCTACAGGCTGTACATAACTAGTAGCTTGTGCAGAATTAATTTTTAAAATAAAGGTATTACCTTCAACACGCGTGGTAAAAGCACCCGCATTAGCCAAATTCACAGTTAAGCGCGCACGTTGTGCATCCGAACTCACATCCACAGTGCTCGCTTCAGCCGTTGCCACAGGAATTGAACTTTGTTTTAAATTTTGCTGTGCTTTATCAAAGTCTAAAACCAGTCGTGATGGTTGATCGAGTTGATAAGCTTGTGGTTGCGGCGGCAAGCCATTAAACATCACGCGAATTTCAGTCCCTTGACCTGGAATTTGCATTGGTACCACATTGGTTACACTCACCTGAGCATTGGCAACTTGCATCATCGCCATTGCAACAGCCCCCATCGAAAACTGACGAAACACATGATTCATTGTATTGCCATCCCCAAAAATAAAATCTTGTACACTATTCTTCATTTTTATTCCTTTAATCTTAAGGTGCTGGTCCAATTAATATGAGACTTCTAGGACGCTCTACATATCCTTCTCGCCCATCCGGAATAATCTCAATCAAATCAATTTGAGTCGGGGTAATATTTACCACTCGACCATGATTGAGCCCCATATAACTTCCACGTTGAATACGTTCAACTTCACCATCAGGCGTCTGAATCAAGGCTAAAATTTGCCCAGATTGGTTACGCATACTACCCTTCATATTCAGGGTTTCGAGTGCATAACTTTCCAAAGGTTGAGGCTGACGACTCAAGTTTGGATAAACACGCTTACCCGCCATGATTTTAAGTTCTGCTGCCAATGAACTTGGCAAGAACGGACTTTTTAATGAATGCGCTGCATAATTAAAAGTCTCGACAGGCACAAAATCTGGCGCAGGCTCAATCGCTAGTGGCGCTTGATTGCGTATATTTGCCATCTCTTGATTGACCACATCAATACGTGATTCACAACCAGCCAATACAAATCCAACCATCACAGAAAGTGCCAATTTATTCATTTTCATTTTGGAGCCTCCTGTGTACTTGCTGAATCTGCAGCTTTCGCAGCACTTTCAGTATTTCCTTCGTAACGATAAGTTGACAAAAATAACTAAACATGCGAAAAGACATTTTTGGTTAAACGATGTTTGCACATGCCACGGATTGTTACCGTCCCACTCAGCTTAGAACAGCGTGCACAACTAATTCTCCTGACCAAGCATGCAGCACATTGGCGTGAAAGACAACGTGCCCAAACCATTCTCTGGCTTTCCGAAGGTAAAACTGTTGCCGAAGTTGCTGCGTTACAAGAGCGTATCCCAGAAACCATAAGGCTACAACGCCGACATTGGGAGCTACATCAGTTTGAATCGATTCAAGAAGGTCATCGCTCAGGCCGTCCCAATACACTGACATCAAACTATCAGGCTCAAATCTTAGAGTGGGTCAACACAAGCCCACTCAATGCAGAACAAATCCGAGTCAAACTGCATGAAAAACACGGTGTGTCCGTGTCTGTTGAAACTATTCGCAAATTTTTGCGAGATTCAGGCATGGTCTTCAAACGCACCCGCCACAGCTTGAAAAAAAAGAGACCCGACCGCATTTGGACAAGCGCAACAGCAAATTGAAGCATTACGTGAGCAAGCGGCACGTGGTGAAATTGTATTGGGCTATGTCGACGAAATAGGATTTTCGGCTACGCCAGATAACCGTTATGCATGGACAAAGATAGGCGATGTTCATGCGGTTGATGCTGTAAGACTAAAGCGAGTTAATGTGATGGGTTGTCTCCTGTCAACGGGTCATCTGATCACCAGTTGCCTACAGGAGTCCGTTAACAGTCGCTGGTTTTATGCCTATTTGATGGGTGTAGCAGCACAGGTGAAACGCAGCTATCAAGTTCCTTTGGTGTTGATTGTTGACAATGCCTCGATTCATCGCAGCAAACAGATGGTAGATTGGCGCAAGCTTCTTGTACAAGAGTATTCAACGACTTTGTATTTTCTACCTGCGTATAGTCCTGAGCTGAATAGAATTGAGATGGTTTGGAAGCAGATGAAGTATAACTGGCGGGATTTTAAGGTAATGAAGGCAGATCAAATAGAGCGTTGGGTTGGGCAGATTTCAAAGGGTTTTGGTAATGAATACATGTTTACTTTTTAGTTGATACTTATGTTTTCGCAGAAATAACATAATCAATTTTTGGAATATCTGAATTTTTTTCTTTATTTTCAGTTGCTGTAATCGTTAAATTATGCAAAGTCACAATTCGTGAAAGCCCCGCAATACCACTAACAAATGAACCAAAGGCATGGTAATCACCTGTTGCTTCGATATGAATTGGCTGTTCCGTAAAGAACTCTTGCTTCACTTCAGGCTCAAGACGAATCATTTTAAATTTCAATCCAGAATTCACGCCTGTTAAGTTGATATCTTCAACCAAACCTGGAATTTCAGTTTCTTTCGGCAATTGCTCTAACTGTTGATTAAAACGTGCTTCCATATCCTGCAACTGCAATTGATATTGTTGCAAATTACGTAGTTTTGAATCTTTTTCACGAAACTCATTCAACAAATTTTGTTCTTGCGCATTGGCACTTGAAATGGCTTCAATCTTGCCTTTAATCGCCAAGAAATAACCCAAAATTGCCACAAGGATAATGATAAAAATCCAGCAGGTAATTTTGACTGAAATTGGCCAACTACCATAGTTATTCGGATCTAAGGTATTGAACTGCTGTACAAACTTATCAAAAGTCATTTTCTTTTTCGGAATGACAACAGCATCTTGATTCAATTGTTCAAATTCATCACGACTCATTTTGCAGCCTCCGGAGTTGGTGTTGCTGCAGTTTGTGCGTCAGATGTTTGCGCCGATGAAGCTGACTGTCCTGCATTTGCTGCTGGATCATTAATGGTCGGCTGCGCAATTTGCTCCAAATCAGCAGTCACAGTAAATGCACCATAAGATTCTTCTACGCGAGGAACCACTGACGTCGGCGCTTTGTCTTTTTTCTCTTCAGCCACAAGGAATGAACTCATGAAGGCATTACGATACCAAGGTGATGCTTCCAAATTACGCAATAAATCTGCAACAGTATTTGGACTTTCCGCACGCCCTTCGATCATAAATTTGTCGCCATTACGCTCAAATTTTGTGATGTACATATTGGCAGGTGTCACACGAACCAATTCATCTACAAGATGTACCGCGATTGGACGTTGACCTTGTAAGCCTTGAATCAACTTCATGCGCTCAATAATGGCATTACGCTGTTCTTGCAAACCATCCAAAGACTTTAATTGAACATCTAAATTTTGGTTATGACTGATAATCAATTGGTTCGCTTGTTCTTGATCTTTTAATTTGTGATCAAAGTACAACCATGTTAAACCAACTCCAATTACCCCAATTAAGAAAGCCCCAATACAAAGTGCAATAAATTCTTTTTTTCGTTTCTCTCTTAGCTCATCACGCCAAGGGAGCAAGTTAATTTTTGCCATTAATCAAAACTCCTCAATGCTAGACCGCATGCCACCATGAGTGATGAGGCATCATTTTCAATTTTTTTAATATCAATTTGAGGTGAAAAACCCATTTGTAAGAATGGATTGGCAATCGTGACGCGGTAACCCAATTTTTGTTGAAGTAGTTTTGCAAGCCCCGGAATATTGGCATTCCCCCCTGCCAATAAAATATGGTCAATTTCGTTGAACTGTGAAGATGAAAAGAAGAACTGTAAAGAACGCGCTGCTTGTTGAACGACAGCTTCTAAGAAAGGTTCTAAGACTTCAACATCATAATCATCTGGCAAAGCACGAGTTTTTTTCGCACGACCCGCTTCTTCGAAAGACAATGCATAGCGATTTTGAATTTCCTGCGTCAATTGTTTGCCACCAAACACTTGCTCACGGGTATAAATCACTTTGTTATTCTGCATAACAGATAAGGTCGTCATACTATGACCAATATCTAAAATACCCACGGTATTTACACCCATTGGCAAAGTATCTGAGAAAACTTTAAATGCATTTTCAATTGCAAAGCTTTCTACATCGCCAATTTTTGGTGTAAGACCAGCAAGCTGAATAACTTCCGCACGCGCTTCGACATTTTCAATACGCGTAGCGACAAGTAGAACATTGACACGATTTGGATTGGATAGACGATCCGGCAAGACCTCAAAATCAAGGCTCGCTTCATCAAGTGGGAACGGAATATATTGCTCAGCATCATCACGAATCTGAATTTCACGTTCATCATCGTTCATATCTGCGTCCATTTCGATGATTTTTGTAATCACCATCGACGTTGGAACTGCCAAAGCTGCATTGGTCGTCTGTGTATTGGCCAAATTAATTGCGCGCTCTAAACAGTCACCGACAGCTTCCGGATTCAATATGTTCTTTTCAACAACACTTCCTTCTGGTAATGGGACCAAAGCATAGCTTTCTACCCAATACCGCCCACTCTTTACAGAAAGTTCCAAAACCTTAACAGAAGTCGAACTAATATCTACTCCTATTAACCCCTTATTTGGCTTACGATATAACCTGAGCACAATATAATTCCTATTATTTTTTTATCCCCAAAAAAATTAACCCACTAATTAGCATTGGTCTATAATTTTATACAGATACAATAACTCATCTAACAATCCGTATATCGAAAGGATATACTGACCACCAATTAGTTTGCCATTAGCTCTTATTAAAACTTACTTGTTATGAAAAAGCTATCTTGTTCAGGCCTTGTTCATCCATTTTTTTTGGCCATTATTATTATTTTGGTCGCAATTCCAATGGGTTTCTATGGCATGTATCTCTATATTGCCCCGTCTTTGCCTGAAATGTCCATCTTAAAAAAGGCTCCATTATTAAAACCATTGCAGGTTTATAGTGCTGATAATGAGCTGATTGCAGAATATGGTGGCAAACTTTCGGTCCCTGTAGAGTACGACCAAATCCCGTCTCATTTCATTCATGGCTTTTTAGCTGCGGAAGATTCCTCGTTTTTTGAACACAGCGGTATTAGTTTCAAAGGATTGGGGCGTGCTGTCAGTGAAAGTATTACGGGTTCAGATGTGCAAACCGGTGGTTCAACCATTACCATGCAGGTTGCAAAAAACTATTATCTAACTCCAGAACGTACTTTAAAACGTAAATTGACCGAAGTTTTCCTTGCTCGAAAAATTGAACAAAATCTAAGTAAAGAAGAAATTTTAACGCTGTATGTCAACAAAATCTTTTTGGGCAAAAATGCCTACGGTATCGCAGCAGCAGCAAAAATTTATTATAACAAGAGCTTGCAAGATTTGAGTTTGGCTCAAATGGCAATGATTTCAGGTCTACCTAAAGCACCATCAAAATATAATCCTGTAGCCAACCCAAAACGTGCTTTAGAGCGTCGTAATTGGATTTTAGGCCGTATGTTGCAATTGGGTTATATCAATCAAGCCGAATATCAAAAAGCGATTGCTGAACCGATTAATCTCGATATGCCTGACCGCGGAGTCAGCAACAAATTCCCTTACGTCGGGGAAATGGTTCGCTCAGAACTGGTAGAAAAGTTTGGCGAACAAGCGACTGATTCTGGCTATAAAGTCTACACCACCATCAACAGCCAACGCCAAGCCTATGCTGAGCAGGCTGTACAAGAAGGTCTCGAAGCTTACGATAGACGACATGGTTGGCGTGGTGCAGAAGCACATGATGAACCCTTAAAAAACTTTATTCCATATGCCAACACCTATCCTGCCGAAGTCACTAAAGTCAACAACACCAGTATCGAAGTGTTGATGCAAGACGGCAGTAGTGTGACAGTTCCATGGTCAGGTCTGTCTTGGGCACGCCCCTATCGCAATGCCAATAGTGTAGGCAATGCGCCTAGCAAAGCCTCACAAATTGTAAAAGTTAAAGATATTATTCGCCTACGTCCGAATGCGGATAAAAGCTCATGGGCTTTGGTACAAATTCCAAAAGCGCAAGGTCAATTAATTGCACTTAATCCCAACAATGGTGGTATTGAAGCCATTGTTGGTGGTTATAATTTTTATCAATCTAAATTTAACCGTGCTCTACAAGGCTGGCGTCAGCCGGGTTCAACCATTAAACCTTTTGTTTATGCTTTAGCACTTGAACGCGGTATGACTCCGTATTCCATGGTCAATGACAATCCAATTACGATTGGTAAGTGGACGCCTAAAAACTCTGACGGTCGCTATTTAGGGATGATACCTCTACGCCGTGCCCTCTATTTATCACGTAACACAGTTTCAGTTCGCTTATTACAAGTCGTCGGAATTGAACGTACTCGCCAATTATTTATGGATTTTGGCTTGCAAGAAAACCAAATTCCACGTAACTACACCATTGCTCTAGGTACCCCACAGGTGTTACCGATTCAAATGGCGACAGGTTATGCGACTTTTGCCAACGGTGGATATCGTATTCAACCGCACTTTATTAGCCGTATTGAAGATGCTTATGGCAAAGTGATTTATCAAGCCAATCCTGAATATGCATGTATTCAATGTATCAATCAAAAGGACGAAGTTGAATCTGCAGATCCAACCACGCCGGATGATGAAGTGATTGAAGTCACCAATCAGGACAACAAATCTGCTGAATCGAAAATTTCCGATACTGAAGCAGCAAACTATAAACAAGCTCAGCGGATTTTGAAGTCAAGTTCGGCCTTTGATATGGCGAACATTTTGCGTGACGTAATCCAACACGGTACAGGTCGAGCGGCTTTAAAAATTGGTCGCGGTGATTTAGGCGGTAAAACCGGTACAACCAATGATGCAAAAGACGCGTGGTTTGCTGGATTTAATGGAAAATTAGTCACTGTAGCTTGGGTCGGTTTTGACCAACCTTCTACCTTAGGTCGACGTGAATATGGTGGTGTTGCAGCACTGCCGATTTGGTCAGACTTTATGGCAAAATCCCTCAAAGGTACACCTGAAGCTTGGGTGCGTTTAGACACCCATGCCAAGAATCCAATCAATCGCAATTCAGCTAAAGCGACTCAAGGTCAACCTGAACAAGATCGTGCAGCAACGCCGCCGATGGCTCAACCGCTGTATCGTCCTGCACCTGTTGCACCTAAGCCGCAGGCTTCGCAAAATGATTTTGACGACCTTCCAGGGTCTGCTGAAACTAATCTTGCACCGACTCGAGCTGCGCCACCGCCAATGCAGCCTAAACCACAAGGTGCAGAGCATAAAACTGATGCTCTTGATCATCTCATCGATCAAGTTCAGTAAATAAGCTGCATAAAAAAAGCCCTCAAACGAGGGCTTTTTTTATCACTTCCAATGTATTATTTCTTTTTAAAGAGATAAATTTGATACTGCGCTTGCAACTCAAATTGTTCATTTTTTTCGAGAGCTTCTCGACGCTCAGCTTTCACTTTATAGGCATAAGGCGTCATTGCAATTAAGTTTTTGAGATCCTGCTGAGAAAGTGACATTTTCGCTTGTACCACTTGCTCACTTTCCAATTCAAAATCATTCGCCAGTTGTTCCACAAATTTATGCGGTTCATGTGGTTTTACTTCCTCAAACAGGGCTTCACGCATTGCATAAAGATGCTCTGGTGCAGGTGTAACCACCATCAAGTGACCCTCAGGCTTTAACACACGAAGGATTTCTTCTTTAGGAATTGGACTAAATAAACTCGTACACAAGTCAATCGAATGATCTAACACAGGTAAGGTCACACCTGTACCAACCACCCAAGTCACCTCTTTATTCAACTTAGCAGCCACTTGTACTGCGTTTTTAGCAATATCGACACCCACACACTGTAGTACTTCAGCTTGCATCGCATCAGTGTAATAGCCTTCACCACAGCCAATATCCAACAAGTTTTCAACCCGTAATTTTTGAATCAAAGCCACCACTGCCTGTTGCAAAGGTGCATAGTGACCTGCACTCAAAAACGCACGACGCGCCTGTATAGATTCAGGCGTATCACCCGGATTTTTACTGTGTTTATGTTGAACCACATGTAAATTGACATAGCCTTGTTTTGCAACATCATAGCTATGATTATTTTCACAGCGCCATGTCCGCTCTGTGAGTTTTAATGCTTCACGGCATACAGGACACATCAACAGGTTCATCATTTACTCCACTATATTTTGAAATAAAAAAACCGGCATCTGTGGGAGCAAATGCCGGTTTCGTTTATTTATTTGCTTAACGTAATTTTAAAGTCATTAGACCTAAAACTACCAGCATAATTGTAATAATCCAGAAACGAATCACCACCTGCGTTTCACGCCATCCCTTTTTCTCATAATGATGGTGCAGCGGTGCCATTAAGAATACGCGCTTATTCCGCATACGCAGCGAGCCAATTTGCAAGAAGACAGAAATAGCTTCAACCACGAAAACACCGCCCATAATGGCAAAAACGATTTCTTGACGAACCATGACTGCAATCGTACCGAGCATCGCACCTAGAGATAAGGCACCGACATCACCCATAAAGACTTGAGCAGGATGCGCATTAAACCATAAGAATGCCAAGCCAGCACCGATCATTGCCGCACAGATCACGACAAGTTCAGATGCATATTTCACATAAGGGATATGTAAATAATCAGCAAAACGGACATCACCAGCCAGATAAGCAAATACACCTAAACCTGCGGCAACCAAAACGATTGGCATAATCGCCAAACCATCCAAACCATCGGTTAAGTTCACAGCATTGGATGCGCCGTTAATCACCAAATAAGTAAAGACAATAAAGCCGATACCAAGTGGAATAATAGACAACGGAATGCTAATTTCTTTAAAGAATGGAATCAGCAGATCCAACATATTTGAAGTATGTACTGGGTTTGCTTGCTGTGTCGCAATCACATAGAGTGCAATACCAGCACCTAAAGATGCCACAGAAGTCCAAAAGAATTTCTTCTTCGCAGGCAGACCTGCATTGTCTTTATAACGGATTTTAATCCAGTCATCTGCCCAACCCACAGCACCAAAAATCACCATCACCCCAAGTACAATCCATACATAAGGGTTTGAAAGATCAGCCCAAAGTAAGGTTGAAATACCAATAGAAAGTAAAATCAACACACCACCCATAGTTGGTGTGCCCATTTTTTTGGCATGATTTTCAGGTGCAAATGAACTGACTGCCTGACCATATTTGAGAGCTTGCAATTTGCGAATCATCACAGGTCCAAGCAACAGACCAATGGCCAATGCCGTTAAGACACTGAGTAGCGAACGAAGCGTTAAATAACGAACAACCTGAAACGAGCTGTGATAACCCGCAAGCTGCTCAAATAACCATAACAGCATTAAAGTTTCTCCATCAATTCAGCCATCAAAGTTTCCATGTGGGTATAACGAGAACCTTTAAACAGGAAACTCATGGACTGAGGCTGATGTGTTTTGACTAGACTAATTAATAACGGTAAGGCCTGTTCTTGAGATAGAAAGGCCTGTAATTTTTTACCATATTGGGTACTGCGCGCGCCTTCTTGCACGGCAGGTGAAAACTCACCGACAGCAACGACAAATTGAAGACCGGCGTGTGAAACAAGGTCACGTCCCAACATGTAGTGCTGCTGTGCAGCAGATGAACCTAACTCACCAATATCCCCAATGACCATGACTTTGATGCCATCTTGCTGTGCAAGTACATCAGCAGCAGCACGCATTGAGGTTGGATTTGCATTGTAAGTATCATCAATAAACAAATAATCTTTATGTTGAATAAAATTTAGACGACCTTTGGCACCTGTTGCATGTTCAAGACCCACAACGATGTCATCTAAACTCACGCCAATCGACAACGCAAAAGCTGCGGCAGCAGTTGCATTTTGCACATTATGCTCACCCGCAAATGGCAGTTGAACAGGACGCGAACCTTGTGGCGTATTTAAGATAAATCGTGAAGATTGAGCCTGAAGTTCAGTCTCAGTCGCAAAAACATCCCCGCCCTGACCAAAACTCATTACTTGCTCAGTTTGCACCGCTTGACGAATGGCATCTGTAAAATCATCTGCCGCAGGGACAATCGAAGTTCCTGTTTTCGCTATATGTGCATAAATTTCAGACTTGGCACGACAAATACCATCACGCCCACCAAACTCCCCCATATGAGCGGTGCCAATATTTAAAATACCGGCAACCTGAGGCTGTACCAAATTTGAGGTGTAATCAATTTCACCTTTATGACTGGCACCAAGCTCCATCACGGCATACTGATGTTCTGGACGTAACTCAAGTAACATCATCGGTACGCCAAGGTCATTATTTAAATTACCGCGCGTAATTAACGTTGGTGCAAGACGAGAAAGGATACTCCCGAGCATCTCTTTGGTTGTGGTTTTACCACTACTTCCTGTCAAGGCAATCACTTTTAAGGCTGGGTTTTGGGCACGACGAAATGCACCTAAATATCCAAGTGCTAAACGTGTATCTGCAACCACCAACTGACAAATATCCACATCGACCGGATGACTGACAATGGCAATTTCACAACCCTTTTCAGCCACTTGAGCAAGGAAATCATGCGCATCAAAGCGTTCACCTTTCAGGGCAAGAAAAGCATCGCCTTGCTCTGCATGACGTGAATCGGTCAAAATTCGTTTCACAGGACCTGTCGGCGCTTGATTATTATGCCAGTGCCCTTGTGTCGCTTGAACCAACTGTTCGGCAGTCCAAGGTTCTAACGGAACCGTACTGGTCGTTGAAGTATGCATATCTGTTTCCTATTGCGCTGGATAAGCCGAGTCAGTGTTGTGATGCTGTGAATCAATCGCTGATTTCACTTCCACCACATCATCAAACCAATGTCGAACACCATCAATTTCTTGATAGTTTTCATGGCCTTTACCAGCAATCACCACAATATCACCCGCTTGCGCATGGTTGACTGCGAATTTAATCGCTTCACGGCGGTCATGGATTTCATGGACAGTTTTTCCAGTGAAATCAATACCAGCCTTCATATCTGCAAAAATTTGTTCCGGGTTTTCAGTACGTGGATTATCTGAGGTAATCAACGCAACATCTGCATGGTTTAATGCCGCTTGAGTCATCAATGGACGTTTACCACGGTCACGATCACCACCACAGCCAAACACCGCCCATAGCTGTTGCGATACATGACGTTTTAAGGTCTGTAACACTTGAATCAAGGCATCTGGTGTATGTGCATAATCCACCACAAACAAGCGTTCATCATCACGGATCACTTGCATACGACCCGGTGCACCTTTTAACTCTGGCGCAGTTGCGATCAAGGCAGATAAATCAAAACCTGCTTGTTCCGCTGAAATTAAGCTTGCCACGATGTTTTCAATATTGAAGTGTCCCAATAATGGACTTTGCACCACAAATTCAGCCTGAGCGGTACGCAATTTAAATTGCGCGCCTGTTAAGCTGTATTGAATATCCGTCACTTGATAATCCGCAGCCTGTCGCGTTGAATAGGTCAAATTTTTTGGCTGTGCCGGATTTTGACGTGCAGCATTCAGCATCACTTCGGCATGTTCATCATCGAGATTGATGACTACAACTTTGAGCGATGGAAACTGAAATAAACGTGATTTCGCTTCAGCATAGGCTTCAAGGGTTTTATGATAATCCAAATGGTCACGACTTAAATTGCTATAAGCGGCAATTTCAATTGCACAGCCATTTAATCGGCCTTGTTCTAAGCCATGCGAACTTGCCTCAATGGCAGCAAACTCTGCTCCCTCAAGTGCATATGCATGCAACGCATTTTGCATATGCAACGCATCTAAAGTGGTGTGAGAAGAGGCTTCTAAATTCGGTAAAATTCCGTTTCCAGTGGTTCCCATCACTGCACATTTTTTGCCTTGCAGCATGAGTAATTCAGCGATTAAGCGTGAGATCGTGGTTTTACCATTGGTACCCGTCACTGCCAAAATTCGTGCAGCTTGAACCGGTTGAGTCGCCTGTAAATATTGCTTTTGCCACAGCCCCATCAATTGACGCACATCCGCGATCACGACACTTTGATCCAAGCCCAAATCAGTTTCGGAAATAACTGCCAACGCACCATTTTCTAACGCTGTACGTGCAAATTGTGCTGTTTTTTCAGGTTGCGAAAACGAAGTCAGGGCAATAAATATTTGCCCTGCTGTAACTTTGCGACTATCCAGATTGAAGCCCTGAAAGGATTGCGACATCCATTCAGCGGGCTGTTCAACGGTGTATAGATCTTGAAACGTAATTTTCATTCATCACCTATTACTGGATCTTAGGAGTGTCTAAAGGTTTATCTAAAGGTACGTTCATTAAACGTAAAGATTCTTGCATTACACGAGCAAAAACGGGTGCAGCCACCAGACCACCGTAATACTGACCTGTCGGGTTTTCCACTACAACAATCATGGCCAAACGTGGATCACTCACTGGTGCAACACCGGCAAAGAGTGCTCGATATTCTGAAGTCGAATAGCCTTTACGGTCTGCACGTAATTTATGTGCTGTACCAGTTTTACCCGCCACGCGATAACCCGGGATATTGGCTTGACGTGCCGTACCACCTGGCAAAGTCACCGCTTCCATCATTAAAAGCACTTGATCGGCAATTTTAGCGTCAATAATCTGCTCACCTTTCGGCTGTTCCTCAAGCTTATACAAGCTCAGTGGCATTTTGACGCCCTTATTGGCAATCATGGCATAAGCATCCGCCAGTTGGAGTACTGTAGCGTTCAAACCATAACCATAAGCCATAGTCGCTACTTCAGACACATTCCATTTGCTCTTTGGTAAAATCAGACCAGCACTTTCACCGGGGAATTTCACCGCTGAACGTTGACCAAAGCCAAGACGTTGATAGAAGGTCGGTAATGTTTCATAAGGGAGAGATAAAGCGATTTTTGCCACACCAACGTTAGACGATTTTTGAATAATGCCGCCCAAAGTCAAAGGACCATAGTTATGCGTATCTCGAATAGTATGATTCCCAACGCGCATTGAACCCGGTGTGGTATTTACAACTGTATTTGCCGTGTATTTGCCGCTTTCCAACGCCATTGCCACGGTCATTGGCTTCATGGTTGAACCTGGCTCAAAAGAGTCAATCGCACCACGGTTACGCATGGCATCTTTATTTAAAACGCCTTTTTTATCGTTCGGGTTGTACGACGGCCAAGAGGTCATCGCCAAAATTTCACCTGTTTTGACATCCACGGCAATCGCGGTTGCAGAACGTGCATTATTGGCCACCCCTGCGGCGGTCAACTCACGGTACATGATGTATTGCAAACGTGAATCGATACTGAGCGTGATATTTTCGCCCGACTCGACTTCTTTCACAATCTCAGGGTCTTTAACACGGTTGCCCTTTTTATCACGGACAATTTGCTGCGCACCATCAACACCTGAAAGACGTTCATTCAGTTGCATTTCTAAGCCTTCAATACCCATGCCCTCACTATTGGTTAAGCCAATAATTTGTGAGTTTGGCTGAGGCTGTGGATAGTAGCGCTTATAGTTTTTCTCAGTATATACGCCCTGAAAGTCACGTTTCATGATCAATTCAGCTTGTTGCGGCGGTACTTCTTTCTTTAAAACCAAATAACGTGAACGTGGACGCTCATTCATTTTGCGTTTCAGTTCAGCACGATCCATACCGACAGCATCGGCAAGTTCATCTAAGCTTAGATTTTTATCAGGTAATTGACGTTTTAATTTACGATTGTTTGGATCTTTAGCCAATTCAGCCGTGGTTTCTTCAAAGAGTTTTTTATTGTCAAAATAATCACGTGGATCGATCACGATTTTCATGATCGGGGTACTAATCGCTAAAGGCACACCGTGACGGTCATAGATGACACCGCGCATGGCTTTTAAGGTTTCAGTTCTTAAAATTTTAGCATTGGCTTTATTTTGTAAAAAGTCTTTATTAATGATTTGTACATAAAAAGCCCGCCCCACCAATGCAATGAAGCACAGCAAAACCACTGCCCACATCAAGTGATAGCGCCACATCTCCACCGAAATGGCTGTACGACCAGTAACAGACTGCTGTTTCTTACGCGGAGTTTGTTTGTTTCTCTTTTCAACCATGTGACCGGCAGCCTATTTTTTCTGTTCTGGAGTTTGTGGCAATGAAATAACAACGGTTTGTGCAATAGGAGGCGAATACATGCGTAATTGGGTAACTGCACGTGTCCCAATTTGGGCTGTTGCACCGAAAGTTTGTTGTTCGATCAGCAAACGTCCCCATTCTGCATTGAGGTCATCCCTTTCACGCATATAGGTACTCAATTGACGATAATCTTGGCGATATTCAAAGACTTGAAAGACCACCATAATCGCACTCACAAAAACCAAGAGCAATAAAATGCCATATGTAATGATTTTCTTCGACTGCGATTGATCAGAGTTTTTTTCGATTGCTTCGGTTTTCATTCTTTGCCTTTTAAGCTAAACGCTCTGCCACACGAAGCCAAGCACTACGAGATCGCGGATTGGCTTTAACTTCTTCTTCACTTGCTTTAATTCGTGACACTTTTTTTAAGCGGCGGGTATCTTCGCGTTTTTGTGGTAAACCCCAGCCTGTGTCTTCTGCAAGTGTAGATTCTTTTTGAATAAATTGTTTAATTAAACGATCCTCTAAAGAGTGGAAACTGATCACTGCAAGAGTGCCTTCAGGTTTCAGCATATCCACCGCTTGAGGTAAGAAGATATCAATATCGTCGAGTTCTTTGTTAATAGCAATACGAATTGCTTGGAAAGTTCGTGTCGCTGCATGTTTATTTTTTTCCCATTTCGGGTGGGCAACTTTCACGATTTCAGCCAATTGAGCTGTGGTTTCAATATACCCTGCCGCTTTAATCGCTTTGGCAATACGGCGGCTATAACGTTCTTCACCATATTTAAAAATAATATTGGCCAAATCTTCTTCTTCAATATCAACCAACCACTCTGCGGCTGTTGGGCCTTGTGAGTTGTCCATACGCATATCAAGTGGGCCATCTTTCATAAAACTAAAGCCACGTTCTGCTTGGTCTAGCTGCGGAGATGACACCCCTAAATCCGCCATTATACCGTCGACCAAATCGATACCACGACTACGCAGTTCCTCTTTTAAATCGGCAAAACTGGCGTGAATAATTTTAAAACGCGCATCTTCTTGTTCTAATTCTGCTGCAACGGCCAATGCTTGTGGGTCTTTATCAAAGGCATAAACACGTGCATTTTCATCTAATTTAGACAGTAATAAACGTGTATGACCGCCACGCCCAAATGTGCCATCTACGAAAATTCCTGTATTGCGATCTGCCAGTAAAGCATCAACAGTTTCATGAAGTAATACAGAAATATGCGACATAAGGGTTCGTTCAACACAGCTAAAAATGTAACTGCACATTATTACCTTGTTTTAGCAAAGCTCCAAACGTCTTTTTGTACAGAAATATTACTTTCCATAGAGAAAACCGTTTTTATTTTTTGCCATCCATTAAAAAACCTCCCGAAGGAGGTCTTTGAACATCTCAAATCATAGATTTCGATGTATTAGCGCTTGTTATTGTAGATCTGATCGAAGATCGCACCATTCACAAAATGTGTTTGTTGAGCTTTTGCCCAACCACCAAACACTTCATCAATAGTAAATGTTTTTAATGGCGGGAACTGTGATTTATATTTTGCTAAAACTGCTGCATTACGTGGGCGATAGAAATGACGAGCCGCCATTTCTTGACCTAATGGAGAATAAAGATAATTGATATAGCCTTGAGCTAACCATTTATTACCATTTTTATCGACAGTTTTATCCACGATCGCCACTGAAGGCTCAGTCAAAATCGACATCGATGGATACACGATATCAAATTTGTTTTTACCCAAAGTTTTTTGCGTAACTAAAGCTTCGTTTTCCCAAGTCAATAACACATCACCAATACCACGTTCTGCAAATGTAGTCATCGATGCACGTGCCGCAGAGTCCATTACTTTTACGTTATGGTACATTTTACCCACGAAATCTTTGGCTTTCGCTTCATTACCACCCGGTTGTTTCAAAGCATAACCCCAAGCTGACAAGTAAACCCAACGTGGGAGACCGCCAGTTTTCGGGTTCGGGGTAATAATTTGTACGCCCGGCTTGGTTAAATCAGACCAATCTTTAATATGTTTCGGGTTGCCCTTACGCACCATGAAGACAATCGTTGACGTATATGGCGCTGAGTTATGTGGAAACTCTTTTTGCCAACCTGGTTGAATCTGACCAGACTTCACAATTTCTTCGATGTCATTGGCCAACGCCAAAGTCACAACATCACCTTTTAAGCCATCAACCACGGAACGGGCTTGTTTGCCTGAACCACCATGTGATTGTTTAAATGCAACCGTTTTACCGGTACGCTCTTTCCAATATGCACCAAATGACTTATTAAATTCGTCATAAAATTCACGCGTTGCATCATAAGAAACGTTTAAAAATTCGCGATCAGCGGCCTGAGCAGACGCTGAGAAAGCAACACCAGTGGCAAGCAACGCAGCACTGAGCCACGCCTTAAATTGAGTTTTCATAACAGCCAGCATAAATTTATATTCAATACTGCTAAATATATGAAATAAAGTCATAAATCGCAATTGCAGCAAGTTTAGACCCTTTGCTGGATACAACTAACGCAGCGAATTTAATTGTTTGTTTTTCATATTAAAATACACAAAAACAATCTACTTATTCCCTATGTATAGATTTTTATGCATTACATATGCGAAAAACGGATAATCCAGATGATCCGTTTTTACAACGCCCATTATGGTGGATCGTTTTACTCTTTATTCTTTTCACTATAAATTTGATCAAAAATCGCACCATTCACAAAATGTGTTTTTTGCGCTTTAGCCCAACCGCCAAACACTTTATCAATGGTAAAGGTTTGAACTTTCGGAAATTGAGCAGCGTATTTTGCTGTGGCTTTTGCATCGCGAGGGCGGAAGAAATATTTACCTGCCAGCTCTTGGCCTTTAGGTGAATATAGATAATTCAAATAACCCTTCGCCAAATTTCGATTACCATTTTTATCGACGGTTTTATCCACTACTGCCACTGAAGGTTCGGCTAAAATCGAAATAGACGGATAAATAATGTCATATTTATCTTTGCCTAGGCCCTGAGTCGCTAACAGTGCCTCATTTTCCCAAGACAGTAAGACATCTCCAATGCCACGCTCAGCAAAGGTCGTGAGTGAACCACGTGCGCCAGAATCCAATACTTTGACATTGCTATAGAGTTTTTTCACCAATTCTTTGGCTTTGGCGTCATTGCCACCCGGCTGTTTTAAAGCATATCCCCATGCTGATAAATAGATCCAACGCGGTGCGCCGCCTGTTTTTGGATTTGGTGTAATAATTTCAACGCCCGGTTTGGTCAGGTCATTCCAATCTTTAATTTTTTTCGGGTTACCTTTGCGCACCAAAAATACGATGGTTGAGGTATACGGTGCAGAATTATGTGGAAATTGCTTTTGCCAGTTCTTATTGATTTGTCCTGTCGCCACAATTTCATCAATATCATTGGCCAATGCCAAAGTGACAACGTCTGCTTGTAAACCTGTTGCCACTGCACGAGCTTGTTTGCCAGAGCCACCGTGAGATTGTTTAAAGTTAATCTCTTGTCCTGTACGCTTTTTCCAATATTGTCCAAATTCTTGGTTATATTCCTGATAAAACTCACGTGTTGGGTCATAAGAAACATTTAAGAAATCTTTTGCGGCATACACCTGTACCGCCACCCCACCCAACAAAGCGAAAATGCCCGATGCTATTATTTTTTTCATCTGCTCAAACTCAAATTGATCTTGAGAGCACTATATAAATCAAAAATAACTTTAACAATCAGCTATCTATAATATAAATTCAAATCTATTTCTGTTTTAAAGATATCTAAAAATAACGTATTTAAAGCTTTAATTCTGCTAATACAGCAACAATCAGAAGCGATCTCCATGCTATCTTCATAGTTGTTTGCTAAAACATCCGAAAATCTGGAGAAAACAGTCTATTTAGGTAATCCTAGTACAGACTTTTTTAGTTTTTTTGTAAAAATTGTGACGTAGTTCTACTTTTTAATTACGAAAGATGGTTAAATCGTAGTCTAAATATTAAAACTATTTTGCAAATAAAAAGTTCCATCACCAAAACTAGGGGGAGATTTGGACATGAAATTTTCATACGCACTATGCCTAGGCTTAAGTTTAAGCGTGACTGCACAGACTGCTTTTTGTGCTGCAACCAACACCGCATCGAATAACAAACTTACGATGCCTGCTGAACGTACCTCATTGATCGAAAAAGCGATTAATCAACAAAAATCTGAAGGCAAAGGCCGTACAGACGATAATTTAAAAGTACTTACGTCTATTAAAGCAGCACCAACTCAAAGTTTCTTTGCATCACAAAACCAAAGTTTTTCTCGTTTTGTTCAAGCCATTTTCTCTGGTAGCAACTCATAACGACATCAGCATATTGATGCTGCCCAAGCTATTGTTTTAGACGAGTTCCCCCACTGCCGTCTAAAAAACACTAAAAACGCCTGATCATTCAATGTTGAATTAAGCATTAAGTGATCAGGCTTTTTCGTTATAATAGATCCCAATTTACATTCTGATTAAAAGCTGATTATGACTGTTCGTACTCGTATCGCACCTTCTCCTACTGGTTTCCCGCACGTTGGGACTGCTTATATTGCATTGTTTAACTTATGTTTTGCGAAGCAACATGGCGGTGAATTTATTCTTCGTATTGAAGATACAGACCAGCTGCGCTCTACCCCAGAATCTGAAAAAATGATTTTAGATTCATTGCGTTGGTTAGGTTTGAACTGGTCAGAAGGTCCAGATGTAGGTGGCCCTCATGCGCCATACCGTCAATCTGAACGTATGGACATTTATAAACAATATGCTTTGGAACTGGTTGAAAAAGGCCATGCATTCTACTGCTTCGCAACAGCAGAAGAACTCGATCAAATGCGTGCGGAACAACAAGCGCGTGGTGAATCACCGCGTTATGACGGTCGTGGCTTAAAACACACTGCAGAAGAAGTGGCACAGCGTTTGGCTGCTGGTGAACCGCATGTCATTCGTATGAAAGTACCTGAAGAAGGGATTTGTAAATTTAATGACTTACTGCGTGGTGAAGTCGAAATTCCTTGGGCGCAAGTTGACATGCAAATTCTACTGAAAACCGATGGTTTACCGACGTATCACTTGGCAAACGTGGTTGATGACCATTTAATGGAAATCACTCACGTAATTCGTGGTGAAGAATGGATTCCATCTGCGCCTAAACACCAATTATTGTACAAATATTTTGGTTGGGACATGCCTGTACTTTGCCACATGCCGCTGTTACGTAACCCAGATAAATCAAAACTGTCTAAACGCAAAAACCCAACGTCAATTAACTACTACAAAGACATCGGCGTTTTACCTGAAGCATTATTGAACTACTTAGGCCGTATGGGCTGGTCAATGCCGGATGAAAGTGAAAAATTCACTTTGGCTGAAATGATTGAACACTTTGACATTCAACGTGTATCACTAGGCGGTCCAATCTTTGATGTTGAAAAGCTAAACTGGTTAAATGGTCAATGGATTAAAGGTTTAACACCGGGTCAATTGCTCGATACCCTACTGGCTTGGAAATCAGATCGTAATACCTTGGAAGAAATTGCTGCTGCGATTCAACCACGTATTAATTTATTGTCTGAAGCAGTGAATTGGGCAGGTTTTTATTTCAACCAATTCCCAACACTCAGCAAAGAACAGTTTGAAAGCAAAAAATTGACTGAAGAACAAGTTCGTCAAAGCCTTCAATTTGCCATTTGGCGTCTAGAAAGCATGTTCACTTGGAACAATGACACCGTCAGCCAAACGCTTATGGATTTGGCGAACCAAATGGACATTAAACTTCGTGACTTCATGCCAACCTTCTTTATTGCTATTGCAGGTTCAACATCTTCGACACCTGTTATGCAATCAATGGTAACCATTGGTCCTGATTTAACCTTTGCTCGCTTACGTCATGCACTTGAAATTGTGGGCGGCCCGAGTAAAAAAGAAACAAAAGCATGGGAAAAACTCAATGAAAGCTTAAAACTGCCGAAAAATGATGCAGTTGATGAAGCTTAATTGATTTTTTAGTTGACGGATGGGCGTTATCCCCCTAATATAGCGCCCATACCGAGAGATGGTGTCAACCAACTCTAAGTTGCCTCAAATTGTCCCTATCGTCTAGAGGCCTAGGACATCGCCCTTTCACGGCGGTAACCGGGGTTCGAATCCCCGTAGGGACGCCATATTCAAGGTGATGCAAATCATCTTATAAAAAACCCAAGCATTATGACTTGGGTTTTTTATTGCCTAAATTTTATCTGATTTAAATTTACGGTATTTTTGCTTTCTGCGTCATTCTGATTAAAATAAACCATAGATTAAAATTATGGAGTTGCAATGCAATACCGTTGCCCTAAATGTCAAAGCCCTAAAATTATGCCTCTTGCGCAAGCAGGCCAGCCTGTTGCTCGTCCTGTCGTGCCTAAAAGCCTGATTATCCTCATCCCTGCGGTATTTATTCTTTTACTGTTGGTGATTATCAGCATCGCAATGTGGATTTTTGGTGACGGTGCAGGTACTACATTACAAACTGCGACTGTTGTTGTATTTATTGCTTGCTTGATTGCTGGCTTCTTGTTCTATCGCGACCTGCCAGATTTCAAAATTTCAATGCAAGGTTTTATGCAATCACAGAAAAAATGGAAATGCCGCGAATGTAATCATGAGTGGGAAATCTAAACAGGCCATTTAAATCACATTAGCATTAGTGCTGATGTGATTCATCATGAGAATGCGCGTGATCATCTTGATGATGCTCATGTGCATGATCAGACTTTTGAGTGTGTTGGTGTACTACACATTCATCTTCTTCGATTTGCAATGTCATCTCCGTGATTCCATGTTCATGTTGCAACATTTCAATCGCCTCAAAATACAAGGCATTACGATCGGCTTCAGGTGCAAAGAGATGAACCGTCAAATGCACATTCTTTGACGTAATTGCCCAGACCTTTAACTGGTGAATACTCTCCACCCCTTTGAGTGCCAATAAATCATTGCGTAATTTTTCTATGTCGATTTCTTCAGGCACACCTTCCAATAAAATATTGATACTTTGTTTGAGTAAAATCCAAGTCCTTGGTAAGACCCAAAAGCCAATGAGCACCGCAATAAGCGTATCGACCCACATCCAGCCGGTAAAATAAATAATCGCTGCGCCAATAATCACACCGACCGAACCTAAGGCATCACTTAACACCTCTAGATACGCCCCTTTCACATTCAAGCTTTCTTGTGAACTGGAAAATAAAATACGCATCGAGATTAAGTTAATGATTAGACCGATGACGGCCACAATCATCATGCCCATACTTTGAATTTCCGGCGGCGTTGAAAAGCGCTGATAAGCCTCATACAAAATATAAATCGCAACCACAAATAGCATCAAGGCATTAAACAAGGCTGCCAAAATTTCAAAACGCTGATAGCCAAAGGTACGTTTGTTATCAGCAGGAAGCTTGCCAATTTTGATCGCGACCAATGCTATGGCAAGGGCTGCAGCATCGGTGAACATATGTGCCGCATCTGACAATAGCGCCAAACTTTGCGTCATAAATCCAGCAATGACTTCAATAATCAAAAACGTCGTGGTCAGTGCTAAGGCAAAACTTAATTTTTTGACATTCCCTTCTGTGACAACGGCATGGCTGTGGTCATGCCCATGATGCTCACTCATTATTTTCTGACCTTATAAATTATATGTTCTTCAGTCTTGAGCTTAACAGGTGCAGTAAACGTAATAAAATTACATCATTCAACCTTCAGTACTACGTTTTACCTTCAAACTTTAAAACTACTTTTTTCAGCATCTACTTTCAATTTATTAAAAATAATTTTTCGCGATCTAGATGACTGAAATTACTTATAAATATTTTTCAATACCTATTCACATATCATGACAAGCATGCTAATTTTCATCTTAAGTGTGATCTGTTTAAAACAATTAAATCATTCAACACAGCGCACGAATGACTGCAATTAATATTCTTATTAATCAAGTGGTTATATTTAGCAACAAGGAGTTTAACAATGATGATACAAGCTCTGAAAAAAATCTATGCACTGTTGTCACAACAGATGAATCCAAAGTTGCAAGGAATGCATCTTTCGGTTCCAGAAGCCGAGGGCGATTACGCTCAAGGGACTTATTTTGAAATTCTTGCGGCTCAACACCATCAAGACTTTCTCAGTCACCAGACTCTGGATTCAGCAGACCAATCCCCTACCGACTATCGTAATGCCATGTGGAATTTTTTAAGTGCCGCATTAAAAGGTCATAAAGATGCCCAATATCGCTTAGGTCTCGGTTATTTACGTGGAGAACTCGGCTTAGACCGTAATTATGAACTTGCAGAGCTTTGGCTCAGTAAAGCTGCTGCACAAGGCCATGAACATGCAGACTACGTCTTACATCATGCCTATGAAGACATAGTTGTATAGTCATTGCATCTCAAGCAATAAAAAACCAGCCCGCAGGCTGGTTTTTTTATTTTAAAACTGGAACTTAGTTGCCAATTTTGCGGTATTTTTGACGCTTTGCAACAAGGTCATCACCATCACGTTTACGACGGTATTCTTCAAATTCATGGTAGTTACCCGTGAAGAATTCAGGGGTTTCACCTTCAAATGACAAGATGTGCGTTGCAATACGGTCGAGGAACCAACGGTCATGCGAGATCACCATGACTGTACCCGGGAATACCAGAATTGCATCCTCAAGCGCACGTAAAGTTTCGATATCCAAGTCGTTTGATGGTTCATCTAGCAGGATAACGTTGGCACCCATTTGCAAGATTTTTGCAAGTTGTAAACGGTTACGTTCACCACCTGACAATTGACCTACACGTTTTTGCTGATCTTGACCTTTGAAGTTAAAGCGACCGATATACGCACGAGATGCGATTTCGTATTCACCAATTTTCAAGATATCTAAACCGCCAGAAACTTCTTCCCAAACAGTTTTGTTGTCATCTAAGGTGTCACGAATCTGACCAACATAAGCCACTTTAACAGACTCACCCAGTGTAACTGTACCTGTATCTGGTTGTTGTTCGCCTGTCATCATACGGAATAGTGTGGTTTTACCCGCACCGTTTTCGCCCACGATACCTACAATTGCAGCAGGTGGTACAACGAACGATAAATCTTTATAAAGTGTACGGTCACCAAAGGATTTACTAATACCTTCAACTTCTACAACTTTATTACCTAGACGTGGACCAGGTGGAATATAGATTTCAGACGTTTCGTTACGCTGTTGGAATTCGCGTGAGTTAAGCTCTTCAAAACGCTCCATACGCGCTTTGTTTTTCTTTTGCTGACCTTTAGCATTTGAACGAACCCATTCAAGTTCTTTTTTCAATGCTTTAGCAAAAGATTCTTCTTGCTTCTGTTCTTGCTCTAAACGGGCATTTTTCTGCTCTAACCAAGAAGAATAGTTGCCTTGGTATGGAATACCCATGCCGCGGTCAAGCTCTAGAATCCACTCTGCCACGTTATCCAAGAAGTAACGGTCATGGGTAATCGCAACGATCGTACCTGGGAAGTCTTTCAAGAAACGTTCCAACCATGATACTGATGAAGCATCCAAATGGTTCGTTGGTTCATCTAGAAGCAACATGTCTGGTTTAGACAATAACAAACGGCAAAGTGCAACACGACGGCGCTCACCACCAGACAACTTAGATACATCTGCATCCCAAGCTGGAAGATTCAACGCTGCAGCAGCCTGATCCATTTGGTTGACAATGTTATGTGCATCCCATGAATGGATAATCGCTTCTAACTTCTCTTGTTCTTTTGCAAGTGCATCAAAGTCAGCATCTTCTGCTGCATATTCTGCAAACACTTCATCAAGACGCGCCAAAGCATCCAACGGTTCACGTAAACCGTCTTCAACGTTACCACGAACGTCTTTGCTTTCATCCAATGGCGGCTCTTGTTCAAGGTAACCAATTTTGATACCCGGTTGAGCACGTGCTTCACCTGAGAAATCTTTATCTACGCCCGCCATAATACGAAGCAAGGTAGATTTACCTGCACCGTTTAGACCAAGCACACCAATTTTTGCGCCTGGGAAAAATGATAAAGAGATGTCTTTCAGGATTTCGCGCTTAGGCGGAACCATCTTCGACACACGGTTCATCGTGTAAATATATTGGGCCACTTAGGACTCCTCAATAGTCAAAACATATACGGAACAACACAAAGTTGCCCCTGCTCAATTGAGCGAAAAAATAATCGGCTATTATACGCATAAAGTCGTGAAAAAATAAGGTTTCGCACACGGCTTCAATGCATTGTTACAAGTTTAATGGCGAACAAAATTTAAACATGCGGTTTTAGGCATGATTTCGCTCATCTTTAGCTGAAATTTTTTCAACAATATGAATAATTATGATATTAATTTTAGAAATAAAGCACTTTTATTCATATGTATAAATGATAGACTGTTTAAAAAACTAGCTCACTTAGATGAAGTAATCATGACCTATAAAGACGAAACTTTAGCAATTCACGCGGGGTATACACCGGAGCCAACCACCAAAGCGGTTGCCGTTCCAATTTATCAAACCACCTCATATTCCTTTGATAACACGCAGCATGGTGCTGATTTATTTGACTTAAAAGTTCAGGGGAATATTTATACCCGCATTATGAATCCAACCACGGCAGTCCTTGAACAGCGTGTTGCAGCGCTCGAAGGCGGTATTGGCGCTTTGGCCTTAGCCTCTGGTATGGCTGCCATTACATATGCGATTCAAACCATTGCTGAAGCAGGCGACAATATCGCTTCCGTTTCGACCCTATATGGCGGCACATATAATCTGTTTGCCCACACCCTGCCGAAACAAGGCATAGAAGTTCGCTTCTTTGATTATCAAAACCCCGAAGCGCTGCGCAGCCTCATCGATGACAAAACCAAGTTGGTCTTTGTCGAATCGATTGGTAACCCATTGGGCAATATTATTGACCTCGAAGCAATTTCGAAAATTGCGCATGAATTTGGCATACCTGTAGTCGTAGACAATACTGTGGCCACACCTGTTCTGCAAAAATCATTTGAATTTGGTGCCGACATCGTGGTGCACTCTCTCACCAAATATATTGGTGGTCATGGTAATTCGATCGGCGGCATTATTGTCGATAGCGGCAAGTTCCCTTGGGGCAAATACCCTGAACGCTTTAAATCACTCAACACCCCTGATCCAAGCTACCACGGGGTCAATTATGTCGAAGCTTTAGGTGACGCAGCCTACATTGCCCGTGCGCGCGTGGTACCACTGCGTAATACGGGCGCTGCGATCAGCCCGCACAATGTGTTTTTGATCTTACAAGGTTTGGAAACCTTAAGCCTGCGCATGGAACGTCATACAGAAAATGCGCAAAAAGTGGCTGAATATTTACAAGCGCATCCAAAAGTAAAATGGGTTAACTACGCTGGCCTAAAAGACCACCCACAACATGCTTTGGCGCAAAAATATGTCAAAGGCAAACCATCTGCGATTCTTTCATTCGGCGTTCAAGATGGCCTTGCAGGTGGCACACGTTTCATCGATGCCTTGCAGTTGTTTACTCGCCTTGTGAATATTGGTGATGCCAAAAGTTTAGCCTGCCATCCTGCGACCACGACACATCGTCAGCTCAATGAAGATGAACTCAACGCAGCGGGGGTCAGCATTGATATGGTTCGTTTATCGATTGGGATCGAACATGCGGATGACTTGATTGCAGACTTAGAGCAAGCCTTAGCTGCTGTTTAAACCATAATTGCACAATCCACAGGTCTTATTTTTAAGGCCTGTTTTTATTTCCATTTCATTTAAATAACCACTCTCACATAATCCGCCTTCCAACTTTGGGCATCTATGGCCCTGCTTCTATATTTATTTACAATTTTATTTATCTTGAAAATCGACTTTTTTAGGTTGCAACGATGTTGATAAAAGCACTTCTCTTTCACATATTTATGTGTTAAAAATTGAGTAAATAGGGATTTTAATTTAGAGTAAAAACTCTAAATATTATTTTATTATCAATTACTTATCATATGGCTTTTTTTGAATAAAACGCTATCATACCGCTGACTTAAAACAGCCCTGCACATAGCGTTGTCGGGCCGATAAATGAATACAATAAAACTGATTTAACAGGGAACCTCATCGTGAATTCAAGACTTGAGAAACGTTTCGTTGACCGTGTCAACGGTAAGACCATTTTAATCACCGGTGCATCAAGTGGTATCGGTTTAACCACAGCGCATCGCCTTGCCAACGCAGGCGCACATGTTCTACTGGTTGCACGTACCAAAGAAACTCTTGATGCCGTAAAAGCTGAAATTGAAGCCACTGGCGGTAAAGCCGATGTTTTCCCATGTGACCTCAATGATATGGACTCCATTGATGCTGTGGCACAACAAATCCTCGCTTCCGTCGATCATATTGATATCTTAATTAATAACGCTGGCCGTTCTATTCGTCGTGCCGTACATGAATCAACCGATCGTTTCCATGATTTTGAACGTACTATGCAGTTGAACTATTTTGGCGCGGTACGTTTGGTGATGAATTTACTGCCGAAAATGATGATTCGTCGTGAAGGTCATATCATCAACATCAGTTCGATTGGTGTATTGGCCAATGCAACACGCTTCTCTGCCTATGTTGCGTCTAAAGCCGCATTAGATGCTTTTAGCCGTTGCCTGAGCGCTGAAGTTCACTCGCATAATATTGCCATCACGTCGGTCTACATGCCATTGGTGCGCACGCCAATGATCGCTCCAACCAAAATTTATAAATACGTTCCAACGCTTTCTCCAGAACAAGCGACTGACCTGATTGCCTATGCCATCGTGAAACGTCCAAAGAAAGTGGCGACCAATTTGGGCCGTCTGGCTTCTATTACCTACTCAATTGCTCCAGACATTAACAATAAACTCATGTCGATTGGTTATAACTTGTTCCCAAGCTCTTCAGCGTCTATTGGTAAGCAAGAAAAACTCAATTGGGTACAAAAGGCATATGCTCGCCTATTCCCAGGTGAACACTGGTAAGACTTGACTCACCCCTAAAAAAGCCCTTTTGAGGGCTTTTTTATTGGGTTTTATGCAGCATCTTTGATACATTGGGCTGAGATAAAATCAACTTTTAAAACAATGAAAACTCAAAATATTGCCATCATCGGTGCAGGTACGGCAGGATTAGCTGCTGCAGCAATGCTTGCTGCTCAAGGCCATCAGATCTGCTTATATGAAAAAGTCTCACAACTTGAACCTGTGGGCGCAGGATTATTATTACAACCTGCCGGACTGGCAGTTTTCGAACATTTAGGCATTTTGGAACAAGCCTTAAGCCTTGGCGCTGTGGTAACCGGTCTTGAAGGTCAACTGGCTGGCGGCGACTTGCTGATAAACAGTCAATATCGACAAGCCGATGAACGTTCATATGGACTCGGCATTCACCGTGCCACACTCTGTCATGTCCTTGCATCCAAAGTCCGAGAATATCCTCAACACGTTGAGTGGTGTATGGCGCATGAGGTACATGAACTTCAAGAGTCCAGTGACGGTATAAACGTGATTGGACAATCCGCAGATCAATCCTTTCAACGTCAATTTGATCTCGTGTTGATCGCCAATGGCGCACGCAGCCATTTACGCCCTAAAGCATGGGAAAAGCTCAACCAAGCCTACCCTTGGGGTGCAAAGTGGATCATCGTGCCTGAATGCGAAGTGCTGAATCCGCAGATCTTGCATCAGTTCTATGACCGCTCCAACATCATGATGGGTGTAATGCCTACGGGAGCAATTCCAACGCAGCCTGAACAGCGCCTTTCGAGCATTTTCTGGAGTCTACCTACAGCAGATTTAGAAGGATTCTTGACATACTCCCACCACCAAGCTAAGAGCTATGGTGGGGGAATCTTTGCGACCCATGCAATCTTAGAGATTGCACCTTTCGATACCGCACTGCGCTGACAGTATGGCGGTACAGGAACTCTTTATACAGTACTATGTCCTAGTGCATCAGCTAAAGCGAAATTGCGTATATTCAAGCTTGCATTCAAATCACGATCATGCACTGTTTCACAGTCAGGACATTGCCATTCTCTTATGCTTAGTGGCAATTTTGTCATA
>NZ_VOZT01000022.1:0-52195 GCF_013419625.1 Acinetobacter sp. YH12070
AAGTATTTGGATTGTCACTGCTTGCTCCAAAGTTAACATGTTGAGCAGTCCAAAATGACCGCTATATTAACCAAGGGGGTCAGTTTTTAAATGCCATTAGGGGGTCATTTTTACACTGCCGCTAACACCATTAAAGAAAGAATCGAAAAAGTTTTTAGAAAAATTAGCACATTTCAAAAACATTTCTAAAACCGAAGTTCTAGAGAAACTAATTAATGAGGCGTATAAAAAGGAAATGTGTAATGAAAAAGGAAAGGCTAATTACTGAGTAATCCACCTTTTCACCTGCTCCCCATACCACTCCATCAACCTCACCCGCTCATCCTAATATTGCGCTCGGTTATATGCCGAGCGAATTCTATTTTGAGGCACATGAGCAAGCTGCCTTTCAATGGCATCGGGATTAAATAAATTTGATTCGTTTACGACTGTACTGAATAGAGATCTAAAACCATGTGTGGTCATTCTTCCTGCATTGCCTGAACGCTTGATCACCGCCAAAATAGACTCACTACGCATAGGTTCTTTGTTATCCAAACGATGTGGAAAAAGCAGTTCCTGATTGTAAGTAAGTCTTAAAGCCTGCAGCTCCTCAATCATCATGTCCGTCAATGGCACACGATGTGGCAATCGGTTCTTCATACGCTCCTCAGGAATATCCTACTTACGCCATTCCAGATCAAATTCTTCCCAGTGTGCTTGTAGTAACTCACTAACACAAACACCTATCAGTATAACGACACAGTACATCTGAGAATCATTTAGTGGACTACTATTAACATGTCATTTTGAAAAATGTATGTGAAATAACCTTATAATTGTTCTATGGTTCCATGAACTTAAAAGAACACCGCCACCTCGATCTAATTGGGGGTAAAAATGGGGGTAAAATAAAAATATAATTTTTTATTTTAATTAATTATCATATGCTTAATACAAAAATATAACTCCCTCTTTCGCCAGAATAAACTGCAATGCCAAGCAGAACGAAGGTCTAAATTGATAAAATTTAGGCCTTTTTTAATTTTATTGTTCTCAATATTAAATATCCCCCTAATTGATCTTCTATTTGTTTAGCTCAATAACTTCACAGTATTTAACTCCTGATTGATGGATTTAAATCACACGTTTTTTTCGTAATGCACGACTTATGGATTTTTATTGGCAGCAATAAGGACACGTTTATTTACAAATACAAATTTTATATTCTAAAGACAATTACTTAAGCCTATGCTAAAAATAAATCATCCTCTCAATATAGGCGCTATTCAAAAAATTATTCATTAATTTAAACATCATAGAACTGAAACGCGATTGCGGTACTTTTAACTTGATCAACGAAAAACTTAAAAAACACCTTTCATATATCACTGCTATTCCGGAGAGAACATGAATAACAGCCAGAACTATGTTAAGCAGATCAAGAACGCCAAACGTGGTGGCTATACCCCAACCCTTGCCAAAGACATCAATAAACATAAAATTCAAAAAGCACAGCGTCTCATCGATGAATGGCGAAAGCTCGCCAATGAACTCCGCCCACAAATGCAACTTGAGATGGCATATACACTTGAGGAATGCGCACAGGATCTAGACCAAATTTTAAGAATGAAATAGCACTCAACGTTCATCCATCCTATTTTTTCGCCCACATCTTGTGGGCGAAACATTGCCTAATTTTATTTTTCTGGTTTTTAGAGCCAAACATCGGTTGAATGCTGAATAAATCAAACGTATAAATTACATTCGATTTGCTGTTTTTTTAACTTGCACCACTTCAAAAAATCTGTAGAATGCATTCCACAACGCCGGCATAGCTCAGTTGGTAGAGCAACTGACTTGTAATCAGTAGGTCCACAGTTCGAATCCGTGTGCCGGCACCATTTCTTAGCCTCGCTTTTTAGTGAGGCTTTGATGTTTTTAGAGCCACTCTTTTATGGCTTCCTCGCGCTAATCTGCACATAACGAATCAGCCCATCTCGATACAACTTCTCGCACAATTTTGCCGTCATCTTGATTTTGAATTGATCCACATGACTCAGGCTCATCTGACGTTGTTGTTCTTGAATATAATCGGCAAAACCCTGAAATACGAATTCGCTGATATCTTCAATCTGGATATACTCGAAACCTGCCTGTTGTACTTGGTGTTGTAAATTTTGCTTTGAATTTAAATTTTTCAAATTCACATCTGCTGCTTTCAACAGACTTTGATATTTCAGTCGCTGTAATGAATTTAAATTCAAAAACGCATCGGACAACATTAAATAGTGAAAAGCAAAGCGCCCTTTTGAATTCAAAACATCAACGACTGATAAAAGCAATAAATTCAAATCACTATGATACGCAGCATCAATACACAGCACTGCATCCATAGCGTTTTGTGGATAAATATTTTTTAAATTCAAAAATGAATCTTGCTGGATTTTAATCTTTGAATTTAAATTTTTTTGGATTTTTTCCACACATGCGGTTTGCAATTCGACTGCGGATAAGTTTTGAATTTGAAAATGTTCCATCCAAAAAACCAAGCTCGCACCCTGCCCACAACCGAGGTCTAAAACACGATCTGTAGATTTTAATTGAATGGATTCGGCAAGATGGAAAGCGAGTTTTTGACAGGCCGCAGGATAGGATGATTTTGCATCATCCCAATAGCCCAAATTGCTCCAAGCAAGTTCCGCATCATCTCCGAGTAGTCGACTGTTAATCGCATATTTATGGCTAGGGATGTGCTGACGAATTGCTTGAAGCCATTTCATGTTAGTAACCGAGTTGAGGGGCTACCTCCACTTTAGGTTTTAAACCCACAAACGGCAATGGTGCACCAAAAATTTCTGCAATATGCATAGCAGACGTTACCGCAGACTCTAAAATCGGCAGACCGTCACAAGACCATGAACCACAAAAGAAGACTTTACGCTCAGGGGATAAATGTCGTTGCTGTAACTCTTTATTCAGCGCCACCGTATGTGAATCCACCACTGCGCGTGTCAAACTGACCGAAGAGATCACTTTTTTAGGATCAATCGGTGTCACTGGCTGCCAAGTTTGGAACACTGGAGTTTTACCCACCAAGCTCGGCTCGATTGAATTAAGCCACACGGTAAATTGCTGACGAGTAAATTTACGATCCATCATATAACTTAGTACAGACCAATCTTTGCGCTTCGGCGGCATCACCGTTTGATCAGTGTGGATCACCAACTGACCTTGCTCAAATTTAAATTTCTTTAAAAGCTCAATATCGTCAGCAAACTGAGTAGAATCTAAAAATTCTTCCGTTTTGGTGGTTGGTGTTGCGACTACCACACGATCGAATAGATGATGTGCTCCGGCCTCAGTTTCCACCAAGACTTTATCGTCTTGCTCGTGCACTTTGGTAATTGCCGTACCACTTTGAATATTTAAACCTTCAATCAGTTTATCAACCAACGCAGGTGTACCGCCTTGGATACGCAGCAAGGCATCACCATTGGTCAATTGACGCAAGAAAATCAACAGCGGTTTCGCAGGCCATTCGCCAATCGTTTTCGGGTTACAGGTGCAAATGGTATACAACACAGGCATGACCGCACCATGCCAAAATACTTCTTCAATTTCATTTTTATTAATGAATTCAGCAAGCGTAATGTCCTGATTTTTTGATTTAAAAAATCGAGTGATCGCGGCTTTGAGTTGCAACATTCCTTTGACTAAACGCCAGCCATATTGTTGTAAGCCTTTACGATTATTAATAATTGGGAAATTACCAATACGGCTACGACTGGTGGTCAACCACGTTTCTGTACGATCTTCAAATAGCCAACTGCATGCCATATAGGTACGGACTGGGAAGGTTTTAATCCCTAAATGGGTCGCCAAACTTAAGGTATTTTTCCAGAGGTGTGGATTCATCACACGCAAAGGGGCATCGATCAAGCCGCCTTCAAACTCAGTGCTGTGGCTATCCATACCACGACCAGGCAGAGCTTCGAAAATTGTAATGTTATGCCCTGCGTCTTTAAGAATTCTTGCGGTAGCCAGCCCAGCCATGCCACTACCGATGACTGCAATTTCCAATTTTCTTTTCCATCTATAAAACACAGTTTAAAAGTATGACTGATCAGAACTTAAAAATAGCTATTAAAAAATACCAGATTCGCATTTTTTGTATGGATTTCAGTACAGCCGTTTTTAAGTTAAATTTACAAATATTTACAGTCAAAAAGCACACAATTTAAGCTTTGTTTTTTAAACATATTTTTCTTTAAAATTTTAATTACCCTATAAAACCAAACAATTAAATTAACCATTTTTATAACTTTCGGTTTACTTTAAAGCCAAGTCTCGCTAAGATGCGCCACATAATAAAGTGATAAATTCATCACAATTTATAAAAAGTAAAATGATATTTAAATCATGACAACTATAAATACTACAGCGCTCAATAAAAAAGCCTCTGACTGTTCAGAGGCTTTTTTTTCGGCTATTTCAACGGCATGAATTTCACTTAAGCCTCATGCGCTAGCGCAATTTCACCAAATTTTCCGTTATTGAAATCATCAAAGGCTTGAATAATTTCAGCTTTGCTATTCATCACAAATGGGCCATAACCTTGAATCGGCTCATTTAGTGGCTCACCGCTAAGTAACAGAAATTGTGTGTCCTGCAACGCTTGTAGCTGAATGGCGATATCATCTTTGGCAAACATGACCATCGAACTGTCTTGAACTTTATGGCTTTCATTCACCACAACCTCACCCTTCAAGACCACCAAAATGGTGTTATGCCCTTCAGGTACATGTAAGATGGTTTCATATTGAGCTTTCAATTCACCATCCCAGACATTCACTGGACTAAAGGTTTGTGCAGGCCCAAGGTGACCACCCATTTCACCAGCAATCACCCGAATATGCCCTGCACCTTCATCCATGTCTATGCGAGGAATATCTTGGCGTGTGATCGCTTGATAACGAGGCTGGGTCATTTTGTCTTTTGCCGGTAAATTCACCCACAATTGAACCATTTCAAAAAGACCACCTGCTTGAGCAAATTCAGGCGAATGAAATTCTTCATGCACCAGCCCCGAACCTGCGGTCATCCATTGCACATCGCCTGTTTGAATTGTGCCGCCACCACCACTTGAGTCCTTATGAGTCACTTCACCGCTGTAGGCGATAGTCACCGTTTCAAAACCACGATGTGGATGTGAACCTACACCATGCCGTGCAGTGGTGGGATCGAACTGATAAGGTGCCGCATAATCCAAAAGCAAAAATGGGCTAATCGCCTGACCTAGACGATCATAGGAAAATAAGCTTTTGACTGGAAAACCATCGCCCACCCAGTGCATTTGCTGATTACGATAAACACCAATTACTTTTTTCATTTCTTAGCTCCTATATTCATACGATAGGATGAACATAGCGCTTATTTTAAGCTTTGAAATACTTACTGACCATCTTCCAGATAGCATTCTATATCTCAAAATTAGAACAATACTCAGACATACAATCTGCACCTCACTCAAAACCAAGCATTAATTTCGAAATTCTAAGGTTTAAGACATATATAACGATGAATTATCCCAATTTTATGATTGAGCTTCTCATTTAAACCCATTTCATTGTCTCATTTTTACAACTATTCTAAATCTAGTTAACACGCAGATTTCATCTGATCCTGCGTACTTGCAAACAGGAAAGAGGACAATAAAATGGGGCAAACCTTACGTTCGTTTAGACAAAGATAATGCCGCGGTACTTTTAGTTGACCATCAAACAGGTCTACTTTCATTGGTTCGCGACATTGATCCAGATAAATTTAAAAATAATGTGCTCGCACTGGCTGCAGCCGCTAAATATTTCAATCTTCCAACGATTCTCACCACCAGTTTTGAACAAGGTCCAAACGGCCCTTTGGTTCCAGAACTAAAAGAAATGTTCCCTGACGCACCTTATATTGCACGCCCAGGTCAAATTAATGCTTGGGACAATGAAGACTTTGTGAAAGCCGTCAAAGCAACAGGCAAAAAGCAATTGATTATTGCCGGTGTAGTGACTGAGGTTTGTGTTGCATTTCCAACCTTGTCTGCTTTAGAAGAAGACTTTGACGTCTTTGTAGTGACCGATGCTTCAGGTACTTTCAACCATTTAACCCGCGACTCAGCATGGGAACGTATGACGCAAGCGGGTGCGCAGCTTATGACGTGGTTTGGTACCGCGTGTGAATTACACCGCGACTGGCGTAATGATATTGAAGGTTTAGGTGCGCTTTTCGGCAACCATATACCGGACTACCGCAACCTAATCAACAGCTATACGCAAAATACTGAAAAGAAATAATCCTTCAGTAGTAAAAAGCGGCTTCGAGCCGCTTTTTTTATACCTGATGTATAAATTGACGTATGATGATTTGAATTGAAATAATTTTCACTGCATAAGGTGATCCATGCATTCATTTGATGATTATTACTACTTTTACTTGGTGGTGAAACATGGCGGTTTTAGCGCTGCAAGTGAAGCATCGAATATTACAAAATCAAAATTAAGCCGACGCATTTTAGATCTTGAAGCCAAATATAATGTCACCCTTATTCAGCGTTCTACCCGACACTTTAAGGTCACGACATTAGGCCAAGAATTGTATGAAGAATGCATAAAAGTAATCGAACAAGTTGAATGTGCGCATCAGGTGCTCCTGAAGCAAAAAAGTGAACTTGAAGGCTTGGTTAAAATTAGTTGTCCACCGGTCATGATGGAACATCAAATTCGCCCCTTGTTAAATCAATTTTTAAAAGATCATCCCAAAGTTCAGGTCGAACTTGAGCTGTCTAGCCGCCGTGTAGATGTCTTGCATGACGACATTGATTTAGCGATTCGTACCAATTTTAGTAAGAATGAAGACTCGAGCATTATTGTACGTGACGTGATTAAAACCGTGCATTGCTTAGTGATTAGTCCTGAACTTTTACAAGGACGCGAGTTAAAGCATATTTTCGAATTGACAGAATTTCCGAGTATCGTTTTAGGTACACAGAAAAACCGCTATCAATGGCATTTGCATCATACGGGACAGCAAGAACAGATTGAAATTGCCTTACAACCTCGGATTAAAAGCAATGACTTAGCCGGTGCTTACTATGCGGTACTCGATGGTTTAGGCATTGCAGACTTACCCTATTTAACGGTACAAGCAGATATAGAGGCAGGTCGTTTAATTCACCTCTTCCCCGAATGGTGCTCAAATGTCGGTAAGGTACAATTGGTATATGCTTCGCGTAAAGGTCAGCGCTTAGTCATGGAGAGATTAATTGACTATTTAGTCGATGGAATTCGTGACTATGCTCCAAAACATGATGGCTATTTAGTTTAATGTTCTTGACCACAAAAAAAGCCAGAACTGAGTTCTGGCTTTTTTAAATCTACGGTTGGATCACCAAATTAGATTTTACCCACTAGGTCGATCGATGGTGCAAGCGTCGCTTCACCTTCTTTCCATTTTGCAGGACATACTTCACCTGGGTGTGCATGTACATATTGAGCAGCTTTTACTTTACGCATCAATTCAGAAGCATCACGGCCAATACCACCTGCGTTGATTTCAACGATTTGGATTTTACCTTCAGGGTCGATTACGAAAGTACCACGGTCAGCAAGACCATCCGCTTCAATTAAAACATCAAAGTTTTTCGCAAGTGTCCAAGTTGGATCGCCAACCATTGGGTATTCGATTTTCTTAATTTCTTCAGAAGAATCGTGCCAAGCTTTATGCGTGAAGTGTGTATCAGTAGATACTGAATAAATTTCTACGCCCATTTTTTTGAATTCAGCATAGTGATCAGCAAGATCGCCTAATTCTGTTGGACATACAAACGTAAAGTCAGCAGGATAGAAAAACACCACAGACCATTTACCGTAGAAGTCTTTTTCTGAAACTTCAATAAATTGACCGTCTTGGTAAGCGGTAGCATTAAATGGTTTTACTTCAGTATTAATTAAACTCATTTGATATTCCTCTAACTCATTTCAGGGATTGCTTATCTGTTGAAGCTAGAATACGACTTATCAAATCATAGGTAAAACCGAACTTTTTTATAAAAACTATCGGATTTTTAGATTTATTATTTAAATCAATCTTTGCCTTTCCATCGTACAAAGCAATCAATTTCAATGAGAGCAAGGCTTTATATCCATACAGAGGGCCTGCCAAGCAGCCTGTGTAAACTGTTGTTTATAGTGTGATGGTGGCGTTTTGACTTTATGCGACAACCATGCCCGACAATAATTTTCCGTTGCCCCTAAGACCAAAGACATCATTAATTCTTTGGGTAAATGCTCGATCAAATGCCAATCGGATTGTGCGGTCAACCAATCCAGTAGTGCGCTATTGCGTTGCAAATTATGTTTTTTTAACTCGGCTTGTAGCGTTTCCTTACGCATACTAAACCCTGCCGCATACAAGAATCCTGCAAAATCTGGATACGCTTCGACCCAGTCGATATACGAGCACAAAATGGCTTGAATGCCTTCCTGCAGCGATTGGGCCTGTGTCAATGCATCTGCCCTTTTCACAAATTGATCTTGCAACGCCGCAAAATACAATGCCGCCACTAAACCATCTTTATTTTTAAAATGATGGTAAATCGCGCCAACACTGGTCTCTGCACGGTCTCTCACATGTTCAATCGTCGTCGTTTCAATCCCTTGCTCTAAAAAACATGCAAGGGCTTCTCCTAAGATCTGCCGTTTAAGTTCCGCTCGGCGACCACTGTAAATTCGTTGCAATAATGCTTGATTTGACGACATCGATACCTTCCCTTTGATCGGGTCATTTTAAAACAATGTTGGCTTTTTTTAATAGCTGTGACGTCATTTACGCCATTAACAGAACAATATTCTGTATTAGAATTATATTCTGAATAATGACGGATAATTAAGCATGAGCCAAGCATTAAAATTATGGAAGACCTTCCAAAACAAACCCGCAGGGAAATGGACTTTTTCAAAATTGCTGTGTTTGAAAGCACCGTATTTCAGCAGTATTTCGCCTGTTTTTGATGAATTAAAGCCCCAATACTGTGAACTACATATAAAAAAACAGCGCAGCGTGCTGAATCATATTGGCACTGTCCACGCGATTGCCATGTGTAATATGGCTGAATTGGCTGGCGGAACCATGACCGATGTGACCGTTCCGAGCAGCCATCGTTGGATTCCCAAAGGCATGACTGTGGAATATTTGAAAAAAGCCGATACAGATTTAACAGCCATTGCCACGCCTGTCGATGTTAATTTTACGTGGAATGCAGGGAGTGATTATTTGGTGAATGTCGTGGTGAACAACACACGTAATGAAGCAGTTTTTAAAGCCGTGATTACCATGTGGGTTTCTGCAAAAAAATAAGTCATCGACTCAATTGCAAAATGAAACTGATCTTTCAAGATGAGACCTGCGAAAAAAACCCTCAAGATTGAGGGCTTTTTTTGATGATGATCTACCGTTTTAAACGCTGTGTTTAAGGTTCATTAGAACGGTAAGTCATCATCTAAATCTGCTGCTGCAGGAGCCGGTGTCGGTGCAGGCTGTTGTTTTGGCGCAAAACCACCTGGGTTGTTATTGCCATAGCTATTGCCTTGAGCCGGTTGATTATTGCCATAACCGCCTTGGTTTGAGCTATTACCGTAGCCACCTTGGTTTTGGTTATTGTTATAACCACCTTGTTGGTTATTAAAACGAGGCTGACCAAAATCACCGCCTTGACCTTGTTCGCCTTGTTGGCGATTATTGTCAAGCATTTGCATTTGTTCACCACGAATTTCAGTCGTGTAACGCTCTTGACCGCCTTGATCTGTCCACTGACGAGTACGTAATGAACCTTCAATATAAACTTTAGAACCTTTGCGCAAATATTGCTGTGCAATTTCACCTAAGCGGTTATGTAACACAATACGGTGCCATTCTGTTTGCTCTTTACGTTCACCTGTATTTTTATCTGTCCATGAATCACTCGTTGCAATTGAGAACTGAGTGAGAGAACCACCATTTGGGAAAGTTTTTGTTTCAGGGTCACGACCCAAAGTACCAACTAAAATGACCTTATTTACACCACGCATCAGACGTATTCTTCCTATTTGTTTCTATTATTTACTTTATAAGAGTTATGGTTAAATGGCTACCTCTTTCCCTAACAAGTGCGTTAAATGTTGTCGCGCAGATTCATCCATCTGCTGCTTATCCACTTTTACATAAGCCACTTGCTGGTCAGACATCACCACAACTTCTTCAATACCACGAATTGCTAAAAGCTGAGAAGTCCATTCATCCGTTTCTTTATCTTCAGGCAAACTGAAAACCATAGACGATAAATAACGCGGTTGAGCCAATCCAAAACTAATGATCAACCATAAAATGGCTAGCCCTGTCAGGATGCCCCATCCCATTGCCGTATCATTTAGCAACAGAAGTTGCCCACCAATCATACCACCAAAAAATGCCCCCAGAAACTGACTGCTGGCGTTCACCCCCATGGCAGTCGCTTTGGATTGAATTGGAGCTGCTTTCGATAACCATGACGGTAATAATGCCTCCATCACATTAAATGCGATAAAGAATAAACCTAAGCCTGTCAGCAAAATATATTTTGATTCGAAACCAAAAATTAAGATGCCCAATCCTAAAATAATGCCACCAATGGCGGTCAAGAAAATACCGCGCATTTTGCGATATTTTTCCGCCAAAATAATACTTGGAAATGCAAAAAACAGGCTCACGACCAAAAGCGGCAAATACACCAGACCATGTGAATGTAATGGAATATTAGCAAAGTCAATCAACTGAGACGGCACATAGATAAACATCGCTGTGAGCAGTAAATGCAATGAAAAGACTGAAACATGTAAACGATTTAGATCAGGCATTTTCAGTACTTGCTTTAACTGCGTCAGATAACCTTGTTGAAAATTTTTATGATGACGCGTTACTTTCGGTACCAATAGCAACATCGCAATCGCGGCAAGTCCCATGATGGTGGTCACCCAAAATAAACCCGAGATGCCGACTAAACCTGTGAGCCAAGGCCCAAGGCTGAACGCGACCACAAAGGACAAACCGATACTCATCCCCATCATGGCCATGGCTTTAGTACGCTGTTCTTCACGTGTGACATCGGCTAACAAAGCCATCACTACGGCAGATACAGCACCACCACCGGCAATCGCACGCCCGATAATCACGCCGTAGATGCTATCGGACATCGCCGCAATTGCACCGCCTAAAGCAAACAACAGCAGCCCGATCACCACCAACGGTTTCCGGCTATAACGGTCTGCAATCAAACTAAACGGGATCTGTAAAATCGCTTGGGTCAAACCATAGACACCCACCGCTAAACCAATAAGTGCTGGTGTTGCCCCTGCATATTGCTGACCTGCCACAGAGAAAACAGGAATAATCATGAACAGCCCCAGCATACGTAAGGCAAAAATACTACTCAAAGCAAAAGTTGAGCGTCGTTCAAGAGCATTCATCATAGCTGGTTAAAAATTCATTAATCTTGGAATGGGATTATAGGACATTCAGCTTAAAACGAAGCAGGATTTTTATTGATTTTAAATATCCTGATAATTGGACAAATAAAAAGCGCAGCTAATGCTGCGCTTTTTGGGAGATTTCAGGCAAATTTAAATTAGCCTAGACTTTCTTGGCGCTTTTTATATTGAATTGAGGCAATCACCGCCCAAACAATAAATGCCACACCAATCAGGCCCGTTACCACTTCAGGGACATGCAGACCTGTGCCACTCGCCAACATAATGAAGGCCAAAGCACCAATCGCATAATGCGCACCATGTTCAAGGAAGATATAAGCATCTAAGGTGCCTTTATCCACTAAGTAAATGGTCATCGAACGCACGAACATGGCACCAATGGCAAGACCAAGCATAATGATTACGACATCAGAAGTAATCGCAAATGCACCAATCACACCATCAAAACTGAATGAGGCATCGAGTACTTCAAGATAAAGAAAACCACCAAAACCGGCTTTGATCACGCCTGTCGGTACGCCATTTGCGTCATGTCCAACCGCATTACCATTTTCATCAACTTCAGGTTCACCACCCAATAAATGACTCAGTACTTGGACACCGATATACACCACGATCCCCCAAATACCCGCCATCACAACTGCTAAACGAGAGGCTTCAGTCACGTTTGCTGCCATTACCAATAACGCAATTAGAGCAATAAACACGGACATCGCAGGAACGTTTGCAAGATTGGCCAAACGGCGCTCTAACCAACGGAACCAATGGGTATCTTTCCCTTCATCTAAGAAGAAGTTCAGGAACACCAATAATAAGAAAGCACCACCAAAGGCCGCAATTTCTGCATGATGTGCCATCAATTTAGCTGAATACTGAATTGGATCATTCAACGCCATTTGAACCACTTCCATTGCACCCATGTCTGCAGTTACAGCCACGATCACAATTGGGAAAATCAGACGCATACCAAAGACAGCAATCACGATCCCGACGGTTAAGAAAATCATTTTCCAAAAATGATCCCAACCACGGAGTACAGATGCATTGACAACGGCATTGTCAAAAGACAAAGACACTTCCATCACCGCTAAAATGGCAGTAATGGTCAGTGCTGTCAGCATGGCTTGCACGCCTGCATTTGGGCCATGATTCAGACCCCAATATGCAGAAATAGCAAGACACACGATCGTAAAGACGATTGAGAAACCAAAATGTTTCATCATGATAGATCGACCTATTCATTCAATAAGATTTCAAAATGAGGGAATACCCAGTTTGAAGCTAAGTTTATGGCGCAATTATGCCGCTTTTCAGAATTGAAACCAAAAATTATTCGTTACATTTTGAATAAACACTCTAAGATGGAGGCTCTCAATTACATCGCATCATGGTGTAGACCCGTCTTTCATTTTTAACGACAGGAATGTTCAATGCGTTTTTCTGAAGAAGTTTGGCAACGTAATACCGCGTTATATCAGCAGATTCTCCATCTACCGTTTAATCAGGAATTGGCTCAGGGCAGTTTAAGCCGCGACGCCTTTTGCCACTATGTCATTCAGGATGCCCATTATTTATTGGCCTATGGTCGTGCGCTTGCGGTGTGTGCAGCCAAGGCGTTTGATGCCGACGATGTGATTCAGTTTTCTGAAGCCGCCAAAATTGCCATCGTGGTGGAACGTAGTCTGCACAATGACTTTATGCAAGGTTTCAACATCAGTAAAGAACAGTTTGAAAATACCCCACTGACCCTTGCCTGCCATCATTACACTTCGTTTCTAACAGCGACAGCATGGTCAGAAAGTTACCCTGTGGTCCTTGCCTCACTCCTGCCTTGCTTTTGGATCTATGCGGAAGTCGGCAAAGCCATTGTCAGCCAATCTGTGCCGAATAACCCTTACCAAGCATGGATCGACACCTACTCAGGTCAAGACTTCAACAGCGCTGTACAAAATGTGATTCAAACCATTGATCGAGTGGCGGCTCGCTGTGATGCAGATACACGTGAAAAAATGCATGCGGCTTACACGAACGGCGCAAAATTAGAATGGATGTTCTGGGACAGCGCGTATCAACAGCGGACTTGGCCCATTGAATAAACCTGTGATTTTAGCTGTATAAAAATTTAAGGATCTAAAATTACTTTTAGATCCTTTTTTTAATACGGTTGGATTCGGTTCAAATGACCCTACACGATCATTCAGTGTATTAGCGTTTAAAACGATACCATCCGAGGAAAATCCCCATCGCAATAATCACCAAAAAAATCGCCAAACGTGCTTCACGCAATTCACTGCGCGCTGCTTTGCGTTCCTGCATTTCTTCTGAATGAAATTGTGATTTGATCATCGGATCAAGTTGAGCAATGGCCAATAAATCTTTGGGTTTCTCGCCTTTACCTAAAATCAAATACAGCCCTTTCATCTGCATTTCATTCAGTTTACCCAGTTCAATATTCAGTTGAGTTGCTTGTGCATTATAGTCAGGCACCCAATCTTCTACGCGGGCATATACATGGGCACGACTAGTATCAAAGAGCGATGCATCCTGCACTTTCTTGCCAGTTTGATCTTCCAATTGTTCACTCAAATCGGAAAATTGGGACAGTACATAGTCTTTTTTCTGTGCCAACTGCACGCCGTCAAAACCATACTCTTGTATTTTTTGTGCAGGATTATTTTTCAATAATAAGCCTTGGGGAACGACTTTAAAGTCCAATACGGTGTTGTCAGGGACTTGGTTGGTTTGTAGCACCATATAGACCACAGACCATAGCTGTTCATTTTGCGCGACCGCAGGCACGCTCACGCTATAGCGCTGCTCTTCTGCAGGGTCAATAAACTGTTCAAACGCGAGGATTTGACTGTCTTCAGCCCACAAGATTTGGCTTGAAAACATGAGGCAGATGATCACCCAAAATTGTTTTAACATTATTTGCTCTTATCATGATTATTTGCTGTTCTGGCAGAATTATAATTATTTATTCAAATACTTACATTCAAAATCACATATTTAATGATTGGAAATTCATCCTAATTTTAGGCAAATCTATTGTTTTATAAATGATCTAGAACCGATAAAAAGTTGATCTGAATCAGCACCTATATAGGCTTTCGATGCTTACTGAAAACTCTGCCATGCATAAATCAAAACAGCTGCTGCAAGCACCCAACTCAAAGTTGCTACACTCAAACATGCCGTTAAGCTCATACGTGTTGCGAGCAGATACACCAACAATAAATAAATGAAATACGGGATAAGAGACCAGAGCCCAAACAACGCTGTTTTTTGTAATGCGGATGCACCCTGATCATTTGCCACAATGACATGGGCAATCAACGCAAAAGTCGGAAATAACGGGACCAAACCGGCGATATAAAACGCCTTACTTTTAGACAGCAAAGCAATTAATACCACAACAAAGGCACCCATTAAGCTTTTGAGAAATAAGGACAGCATGCCTAACCGTTTCCACAAATTAATTCATCACGCCACGTAGTCTACGCTTCAAAACATGATTTGCTTAGACAAAATTCACCACTATTAAAGCAATTAAGGCTGGCAGCGCCTGAATATAGATAATTTTTTTACTCGCAGTGATGCCGCCATAGATCCCTGCAACCAACACACAGCCCAAAAAGAAATTCGCCAGTGCAACAGCATAGCTTTCAGGTGCAAACAGTGACCAAATAAGCCCTGCTGCTAAAAAGCCATTATAGAGTCCCTGATTTTGTGCCAGCACCTTAGTCAGTTTTGCTTTTTCTGCACTATTGCCAAAAGCTTTCATGCCTAAAGGTTTATCCCAGAGAAACATTTCCAAAATTAAAAAATAAATATGCAAGAATGCAATCAGGGCGATGAAAATTTTTCCAACAATCATGTGATTTTCCTTTTTGTTTTAACTCGCTTAGGATAGATTGCCTAAACTGCCAAATGATGATCCATCCCTAACAGCTCAAACTGGATGAATGCAATTTTTCTATTAATTACCCTAGATAAAGTTTACAGCTTTGACAATAGGTTAATTTAGCCGTCATAGGCTGACGTTTAATTTCATTTAAATAAAGCTTGAACATTTTTCATGCGCTATCATATATAGGTTTTTCGATGAATCTTTTAGGACCCCTTGCATGAGCCAAAGCCATATCCGTATTCGAGGTGCACGTACCCATAACTTAAAAAATGTGTCACTCGATATTCCACGCGACAAGTTTGTGGTCATTACGGGTCTTTCTGGTTCAGGGAAGTCCTCTTTGGCTTTTGATACCTTGTATGCTGAAGGTCAACGTCGCTATGTCGAGTCCTTATCTGCCTATGCGCGCCAATTCCTTTCGCAAATGGAAAAGCCCGAAGTCGACTCGATTGAAGGCTTGAGTCCCGCGATTGCCATTGAACAAAAATCAACTAGCCATAACCCACGCTCGACGGTGGGGACAATCACCGAAATTTACGATTATTTACGTCTGCTCTATGCCCGTGTCGGCACGCCATACTGTCCTGAACATGATCTACCGATGGTGGCTCAGACTGTGTCTGAAATGGTCGATACCGTAAAAGGTCTAGAAGAAGGTACGGCACTTATGTTGCTTGCCCCTGTGGTCCGCGACCGTAAGGGTGAATACACCAACTTGTTCGAACAATTACAAGGTCAGGGTTTCGTCCGTGCCCGTGTCGATGGTGAAGTCATTGATATCGACACACCACCTGAATTAGACAAAAAGAAAAAGCACACCATTGAAGTAGTGGTCGACCGTTTTAAGGTACGTGATGATCTTGGTAACCGGATTGCAGAAAGTTTTGAAACCGCTTTACGCATGGGCGGCGACATTGCCATTTTGTCGTGGATGAAAGGCGAACAAGAAGACCGCGTATTTTCAGCCAAACACTCCTGCCCTGAATGTGAACGTGCCGTAGGTGAACTGGAACCGCGTCTATTTTCCTTCAACAATCCATTCGGTGCCTGCCCTGTTTGTGATGGTTTAGGCACCCGCAGCCATTTTAGTGCTGACAAATTGATTCCCAATAATGAAGTTTCGATTAGCCAAGGGGCAATCCGTGGTTGGGACCGTCAACGTCCGTATTACTATAGCATGATCCAAAAAGTGGCAGATCATTTTGGTTATTCTTTAGACACACCGTGGAATGAACTCGATGCCGACACCAAAAAGAAATTCCTTTATGGTACAGGCAAGGAAAAAGTTGACCTCAGCTATATTGATGAGCGTGGTCGTTCGCACAAACGTGTACAAGCGTTTGAAGGGATTTTGCCGCACCTAGAACGTCGTTACCGTGAAACCGAATCAAACTACGTGCGTGAAGATTTGGCGCAGTATTTATCCAATGCTGCATGTGATGCTTGCGGTGGCTCACGTCTCAATGAAATTTCACGTCATGTTCGAGTTAAAGATAAAACCATCGCCCAGATCACCAAAATGTCAATTGGCGATGCTGAAAGCTATTATCAAGATCTCAACTTAAGCGGTGCCAAAGGCGAAATTGCCGACAAGATTTTCAAAGAAATCCGTGAGCGTTTACACTTCCTGGTCTCTGTGGGGTTGAACTATTTAAGTTTATCGCGCTCGGCAGAAACACTATCGGGTGGTGAAGCACAGCGTATTCGTTTGGCTTCACAAATTGGCGCGGGCCTCATGGGCGTGATGTATGTCCTCGATGAACCGTCAATTGGTCTACATCAGCGTGATAATGACCGCTTGCTTGAAACCTTAGTTCGCCTACGTGACCTTGGTAATACGGTGCTCGTCGTTGAGCATGATGAAGATGCCATTCGAGCGGCTGACCATATTATTGATATTGGCCCGGGTGCAGGTGTACATGGTGGTCATGTCATTGCCGAAGGAACTTATGATGAAATTTTGGCAAACCCTGACTCACTGACAGGTCAGTATTTATCAGGCAAGTTAAAAATCGAAGTTCCAAAACAACGTGTACAGCCACCCAAACCTGAAGAACAAATCAAGTTAATGGGCGCTGCGGGTCATAACTTAAAAAATGTTGATCTGACCATTCCTTTAGGGGTAATGACCTGTGTAACGGGGGTGTCGGGTTCAGGTAAATCGACACTGATTAACCGGACATTATTGCCGCTTGCAGCAACCCAATTGAACGGTGCAACCACACTGACTGCGGAAAAATTTGACTCGATTGATGGCTTACAATTCCTCGATAAAGTCGTCGATATTGACCAAAGCCCAATTGGTCGTACTCCACGTTCAAACCCTGCAACTTACACCGGTTTGTTTACCCCTATTCGTGAACTGTTTGCGCAAACCCCTGAAGCCAAAGCACGTGGCTATGCTGCAGGTCGATTCTCGTTTAACGTGAAAGGCGGTCGCTGTGAGGCCTGTGAAGGCGACGGTATGATTAAGGTTGCAATGCACTTCTTACCTGATATGTATGTGCCTTGTGATGCCTGCCACGGCAAGCGCTATAACCGCGAAACATTAGAAGTTGGCTATAAAGGTCGTAACATTTCAGATGTCTTAGAAATGACAGTAGAAGATGCAATGCATTTTTTTGACGCCATTCCTGTGATTCACCGTCGTTTGGAAACCTTGAACCAAGTGGGCTTGGGCTATATCCGTTTGGGTCAGTCTGCAACCACACTTTCAGGTGGTGAAGCGCAGCGTGTGAAATTGGCACGTGAGTTGGCGAAACGTGATACAGGCAAAACCTTGTACGTGCTTGATGAACCGACGACAGGTCTGCACTTCCATGATATTGCCAAATTGCTCGACATCCTGCATGAGCTACGTAATAAAGGCAATACCATCGTGGTGATTGAGCATAACTTGGATGTGATTAAAACGGCCGATTGGATTGTGGACTTAGGCCCTGAAGGTGGTGCAGGTGGCGGTATGATTATTGCTGAAGGTACACCTGAGCAGGTGGCTAAGAATAAAGTGTCGCATACAGCAAAGTTTTTAAAGCCGATGTTGAAATAACGCGATTTATTGTACTTAATCCTCCCCAACCCTCCTTTAAAAAGGAGGGAGTTTCCATTACCAGCAAAATGCTGTTCCCCTCTTTGAAAAAGAGGGGTTAGGGGAGATTAAAAATAAAATATAAGATTAAAATTTTTGGGGAAAATAATGCGGTTTTCAGAACGATATGGATATAAACCTGTACGAGAGATTATTCAAAAGGAAAGTATGGATGATCACTTAAAAAATGGATTATGGAGTATTTTTGATACTTATATTTGGAAAAAAGTTACACATGAATATTGGCAATACAAACATACCAACAGCTCTAACATATATACTCTCATTTATAATTATTACTTTAACTTTTTTAAAAAACCTACTGATTCCATTCCCCTTTTAACAGCTGATACTCTAAAACAAATTCGGGAATATTTTTTTAGTACAAACTGGCATGAAATTTATAGCTTCCTCGAAGAAACTTTACAAAATTATCCACCCTCTTTAATAAAGCAAAAAATAGATTTCATACATTCAATCAACAATATTTTAGAAAGAGAGAATAGTGCCTATCGCTTAATTGGTAATGAAATAACTCCTATTACCTCCGAACAAGAAATCCAATCCATCGAAGAAACATTAAAAAGCACCAATTCATATTCAGGTGTTCAGCAGCACTTAAATCAAGCTTTAAAATTGATGTCAGATCGTCAAAATCCTGATTATCGAAATTCAATTAAAGAGTCCATTAGTTCCGTCGAATCTATTTGTAAGATCATCACGAAAAATGATAAAGCAAGTTTAGGTCAAGCTTTAAAACTTATTGAAGATAAATATGGATTGCATGAAGCATTAAAGAAAAGTTTAAGTCAACTCTATGGGTACACTTCTGATGGAGACGGTATCCGCCATGCCATGCTTGAAGAATCGAATTTAACTTATATAGATGCTAAATTTATGCTCGTTGCATGCACAAACTTTATTAACTATTTAATTGATAAAACCAAAGATCAAAACTGAAATTCAATCACATGACGGCGACATGGATGTCGCCTGTTTGACTGGGGCAGCACGGATGTGCCCTCAGTCAAACAAAAGCATTTTGCTTACTTTTGTGCTTTCAAAAGTAAGATAAATCCTACGCAATGGAAGCTAAAACCTAATGCAAAGCGAGGACGTGCCAACTCAAAATTCAAAATTCAAAATTCAAAATTCAAAATTCAAAATTCAAAATTCAAAATTCAAAAAATTAACGTAAATAATGAAACACACCCAACTTATCCAATACATCCAACGTCAACTGCTTACGCTCTGCCACATCATCCCCTGCTGCCATCTGCATATTCAAACTAAACGCCGTGATCTTGCCATGACCATCATCCACCCAACCGGTATACCAACCGACTTGAGGGTCAACATCCATGCCCCAACCGCTCTTGGCATACAATTTTGCATCGCCACGACTTTCAATATAAAGCATGTCTTTGACTTGCCTTTGCACCGCGACATCAAACGGTAGTTTCTCTGTCGCAAGCTGATACGCAAATTGAGCTTCTTGTTCAGGCGTAATCTTTAACGGCCCTACCAACCAAAAATGATCCACCTGTTTGCCAATATTGGCATTGCCAAAACCAACCCGCTGGACTTCACTTTGCATTAAGTCGTGACCAATCCGCCGTGCCAACTGCTGATAAACCGGTACAGCAGACGCTTGCATGGCTTCACCCAAAGTCAGGTCTTTTTCCCATGACGGGAAAGCACGTTTTTCACCTTTCCATTTAAAAACTTCAGTGGCTGTCGCCTTCTGATGTTGCAAACCAATTAAAGCATTTAACATTTTAAAAGTAGATGCAGGAATGTATTCTGTCTGGGCACGCTGTAAGTCATTGCCATAATGACTCACGCGCTGACCATCAAATGTGACAAAAACTGCCTGTGTTTGTGCTTGATTAAATAAAGACAGAATCTCACTCACCCGTGAATTTTCTAAATTGGCTTGAGCCGTTTGTTTTAAGTGTTGAGATGAATCCAACATGCCTTCATTTGCTGTACATGCTGTCAAACTCAGGACAGTCATCAACGATAGATATATTTTTTTCATTGCACTATTTTTATGGTGTTTAAAGTCCATAGTATAAGATGAAGTTCAAACCTGAATTGTGTACTTTTCAACAGTCTTGTATCTGTTCCAAACTTAGCTTAACCACTATTTATTTTTAAACAAAACATCCTTATGATGACGCCTATCGTGGACTCAACAACGAATAATTTTTAATTTTTTAAAATATAAAAGCATACTAACAATGAATAAATTTATCTTAAGTTTCAGCCTCTTATTATGTCCGATATATAGCTTTGCCTATGGCTATCTAAACGAATACATGGTGCTGTTTGTCTCACAAGAAGACCCCGATCTTAGCCCATGGAAAGATAAGCTGCAGTGTAAAGCCCTCAGCACCCCGACACCACACAATGGGATCTTTGAAAATCAATATGTCTATGCCAATGGCAATGCCCTGACCACCATCTTTCTGAGTAATAGCAAAATTAAAAACGGTGAATGTGAACATCTCATTCACTTTCCAGATGGTATTCAAGGCTCAGGCGTATTTGAAAGTTTCTTCCCCAACGGCAAACCCCGTAGCCGCATTGCTTATAAAAATGGGGAGTACGAGGGCAAACTTGAGTTTTGGTTTGCCAATGGGATAAAAGAGCAAGAAAGTAGCATCATCAATGGTGAATCGCAGGGGGATTACAAAATTTGGCATCCAAATGGGCAACTGGCTTTTTCTCAAAATTATAAAAATGGGATCGAAAATGGCCTGCGCCAACGTTGGTACAGTAATGGTAAACCGTGGACCTATGCCAATTTTCAAAACAATAAATTGATTGGCGAGCTGAAAATGTGGTTTGAAAACGGCAAACTAGAACGCCAAGGTTATTATCGTAATGGCGTTCGTCATAACAGTTATAAAATTTGGTATAACAATGGGCAACCTGAAGCGGTGCTTCAGTACGATTTAGGCAAAATTACCCAAGCCCAGTGTTGGAATGAAGATGGTAGTCAAATGAACCAACAAGCCTGCAATAAATTATATAAAGATGAAGATTAATTGATTTTTCTAGCTAACTTTATGAATCTGCCAAGATATTTATGAATATCAAGCTGCGTTTAGGCTGAAACACGGTCACGCCCCGCAGCTTTGGCTTTAAATAATGCTTGGTCTGCGCGCTCTAATAAATCGATCCAGCTTTTGGCACCCACTGCAACACCAATACTCACCGTCACGATGAGATCTGCTTCGTCTTCTGCCAAATTGAAATTCACATGCTGAATATCATGCCGTATGGTTTCGGCAATGTGCTGGGCTTTGAGCATATCAATCCCCTCGATCAGGACTAAAAACTCATCTCCACCATATCGCACCACCAAGTCGGATGAACGAATATGTTGTCGTAATTGATTGGCAACATGTTGAATCACCAAATCGCCGACAATATGCCCATAGCGATCATTCACCTGTTTAAAGTGATCAATATCAATCACGATCAGTGCTGTATGTAAAAAGCCTGAATTTTGGCTGTCGCGAAATTTAATATATTCATCTAAGGCAAAACGATTGGCGACATTGGTGAGTGAGTCAGTATTGGCAATATGTTTAAGCTGAAATTCAAAGGCATCACGTTGTTCCAACATGTTTTCAATATGCTGAATGGCATCAAATAAACTGAGATAACCTACTTTGGCAGGTTCAATCACGCCTTGATCCATTTGTCGGTGCCGAGCCAGTTTAAATAACTGATTACGAGCACGAATTAAAGGTTCAAACACCCATTTCTTGGCATAGAACATCGTTAATAATGCAGTCAGTAATGACACGAGCGAGACAAAAAGCGTGAAAATCAATTTATTTCGCGCTTCACGTTGTTCATCCGCAGCTACTTTGAGACTGTAATCTAAAATATAACTTTGCAATTCCACCACTGTGACAAATTTATTGACCATTGCATCAGTGAGCTGGGTGCCATCCATGTGATAACGCTGATGTTGAAGACTTTTTTGAGCCAAACCATCAATAATTGGCAAACCTTTATCTAAAAATTCCGTTCGTACCGCATGATGTAACTGTTTAAACTCGGGTGTTTTGTCATGTTCGGACTGCACGACATTGATCAATTCCCATAGATAGCGTGTTTGACGCTGGGTTTGTAAACTCCGCGCTAAATTTTGCTCTGGAATTTCCTGTTGAAATGATACCGCAGCCATAATATTTGATGCGACTCGTCCCGCCTGATCACGTAATTCTGCCAGTAATAAAATCAGCGTGTAATAATTCGATACACGGGTATCTTTACCATGTGAATGATTGACCAATTTCTGCATGGCAATATAGCTTTGATCCCAAGCTTGGAACATCGCCAAAATGGCATGATCCAATTTTTTAGCTTCACGCTGTTGTGTCGGCAGCGCAATATATTGATCGACCGTTTTGCGACCCTGCAACAAATATGGATATAAATTGGACTCTAACTGCTGGGCGATCGGTGCAAAGCCCGTTTCTTTTAAAACTTTCAGTGTATCTTGATATTGCCGATCAACGCCTTGACGATATTCAGCCAACTCAATAATTTTTTGCTCGCGCTGTTCACCTTGACTCGACATTGCACTGTTAGCTGGCGCACGTTCACGAGAAATTTGGTTGGTTAAATCTGCCACCATTTTTAGCATCTGAATTTCTTTCAGCGCTTGAGCATTTTTGAGGTAGTTTTGATAACTGCTCACAATCAGTGGAACACTAATAAATACGATAGACAAGACGATTACTAGCATCGCAAGTTGCAAGCGCTTACTAATATGCTCTGTTCGTAATGTTTCCATCTATTTTATGCCCCACACTTGTTGCATACCCCAACCCACTTATCAACTAAACGCGGGAATATTTAAATTAATGATCAATAATTTATTAATTTATAAAATGAACATTTATACAGCTAAATTCTATACAAATGTGTTGAATCTGTCACATTTTTATCATTTTAAAACGAGATAATTTGCTAAAAAACAGCAACATATTTGAAAGGAATAAATTTTTTTATGAACTTGCTTAAATAAATATTTACAATTGCAATAAATTGGTGCATAATGCACCGTATTAGGGCACAATAGATTTCTTCCTCAGCAGAATATTTTAGTTTCCCGAAAATTTTGGCTAAAAAATCCTGATTTTCCATGAAAATCAGGATTTTTTTGTCTATAGTCTCTAAACTAGATGATAAATCCAATAATTTACGCACCATAGTAGTGCATATTTTTTTATTCATAATCCTTTTATCTTTAAGATTTACAGTAAAGTTAAATTTTTGAATAAAAAAAAAGCCCAACCTTGGGGAAAGCTGGGCGAATAAAAAACAAACTATGGAGAATCAGGGTCAAAGTCACACTTTTAAACTGTGTAACGACTCGATTGGCAAATTATGAATCAAATAAAACCTGATGTAAAGCCAAGTATTTCATAATGGTATTAAACTTATCACCAAGATATTCATTTAAGTGAAATGGACCTCAGATTTAACACAAAAACGTCCATTTACTATGCAAATAAACAGTTTTCGCCCAACAAATCGGCAGTCAAAACCGCAATTTATCGCTTCAAATGCGTGAAAAGCGTTAGAATTTGCCCACTACAATAAATGTTATTTTGAATTAAAATAACAATAATAATTGTTATTTCAGATTAAAAAGCTGTGTATTTTTTCAAGTGTATTTTTTTAATTAAGAATTTAATCAAACTTACTTAATTGTTCTCAATGATTTTTTTTCAGTGACTTATTAGTTAGAGTAAAAACTGAATTTCTTATTATGAAATAAAGATCTGAGTCAGAGACTGAATAATAACCTTTAGGATCATTGACTTAATATATTGTTACAATACAATGCTCAATGTTTAATCCATTTGTAACAACTGGTAGAAAATCATGAAAAAACTCGGTTTAGCCACTGCTTTATTATTAGCCATGACCGGTGCTCAAGCTTACCAATTTGAAGTTCAAGGCCAAGCAGAATACATCGACACAACTGCAAATGACAAAGATTTCATTGGTGGTGTTCAAGGTACTTACTACTTCAAAAATGTTGACTCTACAAAAGGTCCTTTAGCAGAAGCTGCATTCTTAAACCAAGCTTCTAACGTATCTGTTGCTTACAACTACGGTGAAGTTGGTTCAAAAGGTACTGACGTAATTGCTCATAACTTCGGTGCTAAAGCTGAAGCTTATGTTCCAACTAAAGTTGTTCCTGTATACGCTAGTGCTTCTTACAGCCACACTATCCTTGACAGCAAAAATGCAAACAACACTGATGACAACGGCGACCGTTATGCATTAGAAGTTGGTGCGCTTCCAACTCAAAACTTCTTAGTTGCTGTTGGTTACACTAGCGTTGCTGACCAAGCTGCTGTTGACGCGTTCAACGTTATGGGTAACGGTGTTGCTAAAGCTGTTGCTGAAGCTACAACTATTGGCCAAGACCAAGACGCAATCACTGCACGTGCTAAATATGTTGGCGCAATCGACGACACTAACATGGCAATTGGTTTCGAATCAGGCATCATCTACGGTGATGACACTGCTTACCAATTCAAAACTGATCTTTTCGTAACTCCTAAATTAAGCGTTGGTGCTTCTTACGCTGAATCTAGCTTTGCTGGTACTCCAGACTCAGCTTGGGGCGCGAACGTAAACTACTTCATCACTCCTGCTGTTGCAGTTGGTGCTAGCTATGTAAATGCTAATGCTGAAGAAGTTGCGCTTGACACTCAAACTGTTGGCGTAAACGCTAAATTCCGTTTCTAATTCATATTAGATACTGAATACCAAAAAGGACGCATTTGCGTCCTTTTTTTTCCTGCCATTATTTGTCTTTGGGCTCATGGCGTTCCGGTAAATGGGCAATATATTGCAATGCAATTAAGCGTGAAACGATGAGAGCCAAATACATCACCCCACAGAACATTTGAAGCATAGCCAAGACCCGTGCAGGCGCACTCACAGGCATGAGATCCGACAAGCCCGTGGCAGACTGCAAACTAAAACTTAAAAATAATAAATCTAACCACGACTGCATGCCCGGCTCTGCAGGATTCACAAAACTATCCGGATAAATCAGCTGACAAATACTATAGAGAAAGGCAAAACCCCATGCGATGAGGGTAAATACTGCCCCTGCTGCAAAAAGTTCATCTTTGGTTAAATAGCGATCGGCAAACATATAGCGCAATACACCATAGGCTGCACTAAAATACGCACAGGCTTCAAAACCATGCGCAATAATTTGAATATTCGGATGATTTACACCCAGCATAATCAAAGTGGAAAACAATACGGCGCAGCCAACAAAACTCAGCCCAAGAATCGTAAACATCGGAGTTTGGCGAATCACTTTGGCAATGATCAACAGCACCAACACGCCAAGCACCCAAATCAGCGCACGAAAAGACAGACTTTCTCGGGTAATCGCGGTTAATACCAAGATCAGAAACTGCACCAATAACAGCCATGCTGAGGGTAAAAGTCTAAAGCTTTTCCAAAAATCCACGAATCCTTGCATTATGTTCAATCTCTATATTTTTTTATCATGCGCTGAAATGATCAATCTGAAGCATCATCAACTGATTGATTTTAAATTAGCATGAAGCAAGTTTCTTCTACTGCAAAGATTTGTTGAGCGTGTCCTGAAAAACATCACATATGCCTACTGTTCTGCCTCAGTTTTTTTATCACCTATGAGCCTCAAAAAGCCTATTGTAAGTTTCAGCATTCAGGCGCACATTTAAAGAAATCTCCTGCGTGGTAGATTTCATTATGAAAAAACATCTCGTATTTGCACCCCTCTGTCTGCTCATGCTCTCTGCCTGTACACAAAACAGTCCGCTCCTCAAAGGCCATGAAAATTATGTGGGGACTTGGCAAAACAACCACAGTGAATTAGTGATCAAATCGTCGGGCGAAGTGACGTATTACCATCAAGAACATACTGAAAAAAGTATTGCCAACCAAGCCTTCAGTGGTGCTGAACAGTCGCGAATAAAAGCCCATTTGAGCAGTTTTGGTGATCAGAGCTTTAGCATCGGTCAGGATAATTTCTCTCAACAATTCACCATTCAGCGCTCGCCTTATCAAGATGATCAAGGCCATTGGAAAATGTCGATCAATGGAGAAAATTATACACGCAAATAGGACAGAGATTTGTCTACAAACCTCTGCGTCATATCATTCACTAAATATAAAAAAAGCCCCTTATTAGGGGCTTTTTAGGCGATTCAGATTAGTGATCTGAAGCACCAGAGATACCAATACCAGTTTGTGAACGTACATACTGTGCATCGAATGCTTTACGCTCAGCTTGTGCTTGTGCTGAATTATCAGTCACAGAGAACAACCAGCAGCAGATGAATGCTAATGGCATTGCAAAGATTGCAGGACCATTGAACGGGTTAATTGGTGTTTCAGAAATACCAAATGTATCTACCCAAACTGCTTTAGATAAGATAATTAGGGTCACTGCTGTAAGCAGACCTACTAAACCGCCAATCACTGCGCCGCGAGTGGTCAAGCCTCTCCAGAACATAGACAATACAAGTACTGGGAAGTTTGCACATGCTGCTACAGAGAACGCCAAGCCAACCATGAATGCAACGTTTTGTTTCTCGAACAAGATACCTAAAATCATCGCGAAGATCGCAAGACCTAAAGTCGCGATTTTAGACATACGAAGTTCAGATTCTGGCGTTGTTTGACCTTTCTTGAATACGTTTGCATACAAGTCATGTGAAATAGCTGAAGCACCAGACAATGTTAGACCTGCAACAACTGCAAGAATCGTTGCGAATGCCACCGCTGAAATGAAGCCCATGAACAAATCACCGCCTAATGCATCAGATAAATGCACCGCAGCCATGTTGTTACCACCAACAAGCTCTAGCTTGCCAGTTACCGCCATTTTTGCAACATCAAGGAATTGTGGGTTGTTTGAAACGTAAAGGATCGCACCAAAACCAATGATGAAAGTCAGCAGGTAGAAGTAACCAATGAAACCTGTTGCTACAACCACTGATTTACGCGCTTCTTTGGCATCTTTAACCGTGAAGAAACGCATTAAGATGTGTGGTAAACCTGCTGTACCGAACATTAATGCCAGACCTAGAGAGATCGCATCAATTGGGTTCGCAGCCAATTTACCAGGCCCCATAATATTGCCCGCTTCTGCCAAAGTCACTTCGTGAACTTTAGAGAAAACTTGAATAGATTGTGAGAACATTTCAGAGAAGCTGAAGCCCACGCCCTTCATGACCATGAATGCCATGAACGTTGCGCCAGAAAGTAGCATCACTGCTTTAATGATCTGTACCCAAGTCGTTGCCAACATACCGCCGAAGATTACATACGCCATCATCAGCAAGCCAACAATCACAACCGCAATGTTGTAGTTTAGACCGAATAACAATTTGATTAACTGGCCTGCACCTACCATCTGTGCGATTAGGTAGAACGCTACAACCACCAGCGAGCTCATTGCTGCCAATGTACGTACTGGTTTTTCAGCCAAACGGAACGATACAACGTCAGATAAGTTGAATTTACCTAAGTTACGCAGACGCTCTGCTACTAAGAACAATACAATTGGCCAACCCACCATAAAGCCCAATGAATACAGCAAGCCATCAAAGCCTGAACTGAATACCATTGCGGAAATACCGAGGAACGATGCTGCTGACATATAGTCACCGGCAATCGCTAGACCATTTTGGAAACCTGAAATACCACCACCAGCAGTATAGAAATCTGCAGTGTTGGTAGTTTGTTTTGCAGCCCATTTAGTAATTAGCAGCGTAAAACCTACAAAGATGGCAAACATGATAATTGCGTGCCAGTTGGTCGCTTGCTGCTGTGCTTCACCTAAATCTGGTCCTGCCATTGCCATGCTTGACATGAGCAGAGCGGGAGCCGCCAGTGCTGTTGCTTTCAATGAATTCCATTTCATCTTAGTGAAGTCCTTTTTCTTGAGTAATTGCTTCTACTTCACGCATTGCTTCTTCGTTTAATGCATCTAATTTATTATTTGCAATGTACGAATACACACCACAGAGTAGGAATGACAATACAATAATGCTCAAACCTAATGGCATACCAATCGTGGTTACACCACCACTCACGGATTGCATCAAGAACTCTTTGTTATAGCCCACAAGTAGCATGAAGCCGACATAGACCACCAACATGATGATCGTCAAAGTCCAGCTCAACTTACTTTTACGGCTAACCATTTCCTTAAATTTTGGATTCTGTAGAATTTGTTCTACCTGTCTCTCATCCATAATGTTCTCCTTACGCCGAACCTTGGCGCGCAATTTTCTAATTCGAATTATTTCGAAGCTAAACTTACCAATGTTCCTTATCTCTTGTAATTTAGACTTTGGTCGTTAAATTTTGAGCAATAACCTCCCTAAGCCTATGGATGCGTTATCATTAAGCGAGAATTAATATGCTGCAGGCTCTATGAATAGTTGGCTTATCGTCGGGGTATTGGCCCTTTACATCGCATTACTCTTTGTATGTGCATTCTTTGGTGAAAAGCATGCCAGCAGGCTCAGTACTCGCGGCAGAATGCTTCTCTTTAGTCTAACTTTAGGGGTTTACTGTTCATCTTGGACGTTTTATGGCGCAACAGGTGCCGCGGTTCGTGAGGGCATTATTTTCCTGCCGATCTATCTAGGACCGCTGCTATTTGTTGCGCTCGGCTATGATATTTGGCGACGTTTAGGCCGTGTCCGTCAGCATCATGCCATTTCATCGATTGCCGACTTTGTAGCAGCACGATATGGTAAAAGTGGCCCCTTAGCGTCATTAGTCACGATCCTTGCCGTGATTGCCATTATTCCCTATTTAGCCTTGCAACTACGTGCAATTGCCCTAAGTGCAACGGTCATTTTAGAACCGACCGCTGGTCTGACCAGCACCACCAATAGTGTGCTGTTTTTGACTGGTGTATTGGCGATTTTGGCGATGATGTTTGGGACACGACAGATTGCCAATACTGAACAGCACGGCGGCTTAATGTTGGCTGTGGCATTTGAGTCTTTCGTCAAGCTGTTTGCACTACTTGCAGTCGCATTTTTCTTTGTTTTTGAATCACCTGAAAACATGGCTCAAATCAGCCATGACATCAACACCACCTTTAAAGATGTTCAGCTCAAAGGTGTGCCAGAAAGCTTTTGGATTCAAACTTTATTGGCTGCATTAGCGATTATTTGTCTACCACGTCAGTTCCATGTCGCGGTGGTTGAACTGCGAGATGAAAAGCATATCCGTGGTGCTCGTCGTTGGTTTGCCATTTATCTGATTTTAACCATTATCGCGATCATCCCGATTGCCAGTTGGGCGCTGCATGCAGCACCTGCCTACTTGGCAATCCCCGATGTTGCCGTGCTCTCACTGCCTTTGAGTTATAACCAAGACTGGTTGACCTTACTTGCGTTTCTCGGTGGTTTTTCAGCATCGACAGGTATGCTGTTGGTGTCGTCAGTGGCCTTGTCGATTATGCTCAGTAATGACTTGATCATGCCTGCACTGTGGCGTACACGCTTATTGTCACGTCATGACAAACGCCTACCACTCGTACTGAAATTCACACGTCGTGTATGTATTTTAGCGGTCATGTTATTGGGCTTCTTGTTCTTCCATTTCTTCAATGACATTGACCAATTATCGGTATTTGGCCTATTGGCCTTCAGTGCTGTGGCACAGTTTGCACCGGCGTTAATTGGTGGTTTATATTGGCGCGGCGGAAGTAAGCAAGGCGTATATGCAGGTCTGTTGGTCGGCTTTGGCATGTGGGCTTATACCCTGTTATTACCAACCGTATTGCGTAGCCTGCCTGAACAATTTAAAACATTTACCGAAAATCTTTTAAGTCAGGGTCCGCTAGGCTTGAGTTGGTTACGTCCTGAAGCACTGTTAGGGTTTGAATCTTTCGATCCACTTACCCATGGCGTAGTTTGGGCACTGGGTTTAAATATCACCCTCTATATTTGGATTTCCCGCGTCTTCCGTCCAAGTGTTGCCGAGCAAATTCAGGCCGAAAGTTTCTTTTATTATGAAACCAAGCCCCTCCCGGCTCAAAGTACATCAAACGACATCAGCTATATTCACCATGATGTGGCACGCTTAAAAGTAGGTGATCTGATTACTTTGGCAAAACGCATTACCGGTGAAGGTCCAACTATGCGCGCCTTCAACCAGTTCTGCGCACAAAACAATGTGGTTTTGAATGAAAATAGCAGCGCCAACGGCATGTGGTGGCGTTTTACCGAACAGTATCTTGCCGGCACCATCGGTGCGGCATCTGCCCGTACCCTACTCACCACAGCCATGGTCAATAATGGTTTAGCACTCGGTCAGGTCGCCAATATTCTTGACCAAGCCTCACAGTGGCAGCGCTTTAACCAAAACCTGATCATGACCATGATCGACCATATGACTCAAGGTGTGTCCGTGGTTGATGAAAATATGTGTTTGGTGGCATGGAATAATCAATATCTCAAACTGTTTGATTATCCAAAAGACATTGTCTATGTCGGTTGTCCAATTTCAGACTTAATTCGTTATAACGCTGAACGCGGCGAATGTGGTCCCGGTTCAGTCGAAGAACATGTGCGTAAACGTATGCATTGGATGCAAGTCGGCAGCGCACACGAATTTGAACGGATCCGTAAAGATGGCCGTGTAATTCAGATGCGCGGGAACCCAATCGAAGGCGGCGGTTTCGTGACGACCTTTGCCGATATTACTGCATTCCGTGAAAATGAAGCCTTGCTTGAAGGACGTGTACAAGACCGTACGCAACAGTTGGCAGATGCCCTGTCTGAACAACAATTGGCACGTGAGCAAGCCGATAAAGCCAATATGTCGAAAAGCCGCTTTATTGCTGCCGCAAGCCATGACTTATTGCAACCGATGCATGCTGCTCGCCTGTTCAGTACCGCCCTCGAGCAAAGCGTACAAAATGACGATGATCGTAAAACGCTTCAGCAACTAGATCGTGCGCTGCATGGTGCGGAAAGTATGCTCTCTGCCCTCTTGGATATTGCACGACTCGAAGGCGGAACCATTCAACCGAAACGTCAACCTTATCCGCTGCATGACTTACTCAGCGATCTTGAACTGCAATTTAAATCGATTGCAGCACAGCGTAATATCAAACTGACCGTACATGATGCTCAGTTCTGGATTGACACCGACCCACAGTGGATTCGTCGTATTATTCAAAACTTCGTCAGCAATGCCCTACGCTATACGGCGCGTGGTCGTGTTGTGGTGGGTGTGCTACGTTCAGCACGTCCAGGACATATTCGTATTGGCGTTTGGGATACAGGTCCAGGGATCGCGGAAGAACAGCGCATTAAGTTGTTCCAAGAGTTCGAACGCTGTGGACATACCTCTCCTTGGGGCGAACAGGGTCTAGGTTTAGGTTTAGCCATCGTGCAACGCATGACCAGCCTACTCGACTACCCAGTGCATGTGTTCTCAGAACTTGGTCATGGTTCGTGTTTTATGATTGAAGTGCCTGTGGTCGCTGCGCCAAAAGTGGTCGCTGCACCGACTCAAGCGGTTCCGCTGAAGACCAAAGCCTATAAGATTCTGTGCTTAGACAATGATGAAACCATTTTGGAAGGGATGTCGACCTTACTGACCAAATGGGGCTATCAAGTCTTTAAAGCCACTGAACCTGAACAGGCCATGGAGTTGATTCAACAAGAAAATATTCAAGTTTGGTTGGTTGACCAACACTTGAATAACAACAAGATCGGTCTCGACTTTATTTTAGATAACCGTCAGGAAAATGTCCCTGTGGCGCTGATTACCGCAGATTCTGATCCTGAACTACCGCAACGTCTAAAAGAGTTAAACATCGTCTTACTGAAAAAACCATTGAAACCGGCTTCACTGCGTTCATGGTTATCTGGTTTAAAAATTTCAAATCAGTAGCGTTGTTACAGGACATCGCTCTGTGAAAAGTAGCCCATTTCATTCACATGAAATGGGCTTTTGTTTACCTTGCTTTTACTTAAACTTACCTAACTGGCAAAAAAATTTGTCTCAACGGCAAGACCATTCAAAATAGCCCCGATATTTCGTCTATTTATTAGCCATAAATATCAAATTAAGATTGCCTATGGCAAAAGATATCGAATGCGTGAGTGAACACTTGTACACTTAGTTACAATTAAAAATCTATTTGATTTAAATCATATTTTTATAACCAAAAATAAAAACTAAAACTTTAGTCGTATATTTAGCTGCGGCCGTTCGTTTTAAAAATATTCATAAGAAGTTGATCAGTTTCAAGCCAATTCAAGAAGCGTCATAACTCAACACTTGAGAAGCTGATCTCCCCCGCATATTAGGAGTGATCTTGTGAATATTTCAGAAACAATGCCGCATGGTTTTGATCAAAATCTACAGTTTCATCGTCAGTATGGTGCCAATGCCATTTTGCCAGAGATCGATTGGCGTCAATTATTTAAGTTCAGCAAATTAAGTGATGTGCAAGTCGAAGCGCTGGAAACGCTCTATCGCAGTGCCGTTCCTCTCGCTTTACAAGTATTTGACGAACTGAATTTTGATGTCTTTGCACCGAATGCTTACAAACCCCAAGGTCTTGGCTTATTCGATCGACTGGCAGAACAAGAAGATCTACTGCTGCAAAATTTAGAAGCAGAATCCAATAGCTTAGGTTTGGACACCCGTCATCAGATTTGGAGCATGCTACTGCGTGGTGGTGCGGTCTTAGTATTTAAAGCTTGGCTCGGTAAAGTCAAAACCGACAAAAACCAGCTGGATAAAACACAGTTTGATGAATTATCTGATTTACTGTTTATTAAAACAGCGCCATTTGAATTGGCACAACGTTTAAATGTCGATGCCAACTCCAAGCAAGACCATATCTTCCTGATGTACGACAATGATGTCTATCTGGACCGTTTTAACAGCTTAGAAACTGCAGCCCTATTTGTGGATTTGGGTGTTTATGATGCTACTTTTCTAAGTTTACGTGATGACCGTGTCGCGGATTATCTCAAAGCGCGCGGCTATGTGTCCGATGAACAAATTGATGAACTGCAATGTGCGCTCAATCCTTTGTATTGTACCGATCTGACGCCTAAGCAAGACTATATTGCTTAAGTTGAAGTGGTTTGTTTAAGTCATTGTTAAGTTGCATTGCTCTATTGCTTTTAAACCACATGTAAAGACCTAACAGCATTTACACCGAAATGATCCAGCGCCAGCATTAGCGCTTAAATAGCATAAAAAAAGACCTCCATCGTGGAGGTCTTTTTTTTTGAAAAAATCCTTAGATTTTCTTTTCTTCAATATTCAATGCATTAATTGCCAAAACAGCTTGAGTTCGGTTTTGTACGCCCAACTTACGGAAAATCGCCGTCACATGTGCTTTGATGGTTGCTTCAGACACATCCAACTCATAGGCAATTTGTTTATTCAACAAACCTTCCGCCACCATCATTAACACGCGGAATTGTTGCGGTGTTAAAGACTGAATACGTTCTGCCAATGCCGTTTCATCTGCAGCACGTGGATCAAAGTTCATATTGGCTGGTAAATTTGGTGGTAACCAAATCTCGCCTTCTAAGACTTGACGAATCGCTTCACCAATGTGACTTGGATGCGCAGATTTTGGAATATAACCCATCGCGCCATGTGCAATCGCACGTTGAATAATCGACGCTTCTTCATGCGCAGAGACCACAATGATTGGAATCGATGGATATTGTGCGCGTATATGCACCAAGGCAGAAAAGCCTGAAGCACCCGGCAAGTTTAAATCCAATAACACAAGATCAGGCTCAGGGCCATTTTCAAGACGTTCATAGCATTCATTGACTGCTGCAGTCTCATGAATTTGCGCCTGAGGCAAACTATAACGAACCGCCTGAATTAAAGCATGACGAAACAGCGGGTGATCATCAACGATTAAAATATTCATAAGCAACGTGAGAGATCTTGTGCACAATGACCCTATTCTAACCACACATGCTATGTGAAGGATATGCAAGAACTTATTTTTTTGCATTTAAAATGTAGATTTTCACCTAAAATGCGTCTTTTTTCGCATTTTCTATAAATCTTTAAATCTAATCATATTTTCATATAAATTTTATCAACACAGTAAAAATGCTTATATCTAAGCATTATATGTTGAAATATCAACAGTTTAAAATTCGAAATTTCACGAATCTTGTGGTTTTTCCAACATATCTAAAAATCAGATAACTTTTCTGATTTTCGTTATTTTACAGTGATCCACCCATCGGGATTAATAAAAGGCATTCCGAGAAACCACACTTTTAGGTTTAAAAAATGTCTCAAGTTAATCTACAAAAACCCCTGAATATTGTTGCTGTGTCAGGTGGTCTAAACAATCCATCTAAAACTGAAGCTATGGTACAAGCCATTGTTGATGAACTCGGCGATGCGACTCCAATCAATGTGCATTTTATTAAGTTTAGCGAAATTGGCAATTTATTAGGTGGGGCGATTTACCGTAACCAATTGCCGCAACGTGTACAAGATGACCTTGCTGCCGTTGAAGCTGCTGATGCACTGATTGTTGGAACACCAGTTTACCGTGCTTCATTTACAGGCCTGTTTAAACACTTCTTTGACTTTGTCGAACAAACTGCCTTGGTGGATGTACCTGTCTTGCTTGCAGCTTCGGGTGGTTCTGAACGCCATGCTTTAGTGCTTGAACATCAACTGCGTCCATTGTTCAGTTTCTTTCAAGCGCAAACATTACCAATCGGAGTCTATGCAACAGATCGTGATTTCACCCCTGAATACACCATTCATAGTGAATTACTCCGTGACCGCATTACTTTAGCTGTAGCACGTGCGCTGCCGATTTTGGAATGGGCTCCAGCCAAAGGTCAGCGTGCTGAAGTGGTGAAAGCCAAGTCTCAACAAGCCAACCAAAACTTGGGCATTAATAAGCAAATCGAGCAAGAAGAAGTCCTTCCTTCTGCAGCTGTTCCAAGTTTGGATGCCGCTGAAGCTCGACTGCATAGTAAAAAGCCAAAAACGCAAGTGGCCTAAACACCACAGCATAACAATTCGATCCCGAGGGTTTGCAAAATGTCAGTACAAGAAAAAACATTACATTTGCGTATTGGGTACCAAACGTCAGTGGTGGTTTGGTGGTCAGTAATATTGAACAGCGTACCGATTGGAGCTATGACTATAACGTGCGTTTGGCACAAGCTGCAGAAAAAAGTGGCTTTAATTATGCGCTGACTCAAATTCGTTTTACCGCAGGCTATAACGCGGAAAATCAACATGAATCGGTTAGTTTCAGTCATGGTATTTTGGCCAAAACCGAAAAGCTCAAAGTCATTGCAGCGATTTTACCCGGCCCTTGGAAACCGGCTCTGGCTGCAAAACAATTGGCGACCATCGATCACCTTACCAATGGCCGTATTGCGATTAATGTCGTGAGTGGTTGGTTCCGTGGAGAGTTTGATGCGATTGGTGAAGAATGGCCCGAGCATGATCAACGTTATGCGCGCTCTGAAGAATTCATTCGTAGCCTAAAAGGCGTGTGGACGCAGGATAACTTTAGTTTTGATGGTAAATACTATCAATTTAAAGACTACACCCTATCTCCAAAACCGGTGCAAAAACCGCATATCGAAATCTTCCAAGGTGGCAGTTCACGTGCAGCACGTGACATGGCATCCCGTGTTTCCGATTGGTACTTCACCAACGGCAATACCCCTGCTGAGTTGAAAAAGCAGATCGATGATATTCGTAAAAAAGCCAAAGCCAACAACCATCAGGTCAAAATCGGGGTGAATGCCTTCATCATTGCCCGAGATACGGAGGAAGAAGCCCAAGCGGTGCTTCAAGCTATTATCGACAATGCCAATACCGAAGCGGTCAATGCTTTTGGCGATGCAACTCGTGAAGCAGGTGCATCCACCAAAGAAGGCGAAGGTAACTGGGCAAAATCAAATTTTGAAGATTTGGTTCAATATAACGACGGCTTTAAAACCAATCTGATTGGCACGCCACAACAAATTGCAGAACGCATTGTGGAACTCAAAAGTGTAGGCGTCGATTTGGTTCTCTCAGGTTTTCTCCACTTCATTGAAGAAGTGGAATACTTTGGCGAAAAAGTGTTGCCACTGGTTCGTGAACTGGAAGCTCAACAGCAGCAAGTTGTGCAGGCTAAATCAGCATAATTGTTGATGCAGTCACAGCTCATAAAATCAGCATAATAATCACAATCGGCTCACTTCACTTTCCTCCCCTAAGGCTCGGCTTAGGGGATTTTTTATCTCGAGTCCCATTTAAAGATATGCTTTGATTCTAGAAAATGAGCTAACCTATAGACAAAGAAAAAGCCCGACATCCTGTCGGGCTTTTTCTATATGGATACTTAAGCATGACTCCTGTCTTGCTTCACAGTCCTGATGGTGAACACTTTGTTATTGTTTTATGTTCCGGAACGTCCTGTTCCTGTATAAGTTAATCTTAGGTAAAATTTAAAAGCGCGCATAGCGTCTAAAAACTTCGTTACTTGTACGCTTAAGCTGACAGGATTGTGCGCAATCGTTTAAGTTAAACCATAGATATTATATGGTTTTTTTATAGAAATCGATTTTTTAGATAATTTCATTACCAATAGATACCCCCGTAATTCTGGTGATATTTCCAACAAAAACGAGGCAATAAACATGCAACTTGTTTGGTTTCGACAAGATTTAAGACAACATGACCATAGCGCACTGTGGCAGGCGACACAGTCTGGTCAAACGGTTGCATTTATTGCGCTTTCTCCTGAACAATGGGCAAGGCATGATGATGCCCCTATTAAAATCCATCGCTATCTTGCCCAACTGGAACTTTTGCGACAGCAATTGGCTGAACTAAATATTCCACTGATTATTCAGCATATTCCCGATTGGTCAGACATCGCCAATGAGCTATTAACCCTATGTACTCAGCTCAATATACACACTGTTCATGCACATATTGAACATGGTGTGAATGAACTTAAACGAGATCGCGAAGTACAACAGTTATTAGAACAGCAGCACATCTCTGTTGAGCTGTACCATGACCGCACCCTGTTTCCTGTTGGCAGTATTCGCAATCAATCTGGACATCCTTATCAAGTTTTCGGTGCATTTAAGAAAAATTGCTACGAAAAATTAAGCATCAGTCTGCCTACTTGTTATCCCGCTATTGAAGCCCAAGCGGCTCTCGAACCGCATCCGCTGTGGCAAAATCAATTTGATTTAACTCCTTTTTATCCCACATCGCTGTTAGCTGCTCAAATCGAGCTTTGGCCGATTGGAGAAGATCACGCACTACAGTGCTTAGATGAATTTATTGAACAACATCTGCATCGTTATGCTGATGATCGGGACTTTCCTGCGCTCAATGCTACCAGTCGAATTGGCATGTATCTCAACTTGGGCATCTTGTCTATTCGCCAATGTCTGCAAGCCCTGTTTCGTGAACAAGGTGGCTATTTCCAGATCGACCACAGAGGGCAACAAACGTGGCTCGATGAGCTACTTTGGCGTGAATTTTACCAACACATTTTATTTGACTACCCGCAGGTATCTCAGCACCAGCCGTTTCAAACCAAAACCTTAAAAATAAAATGGCGCCATGCACCACAAGACTTGGCTGCATGGCAGCAAGGTCAGACAGGCATTCCAATTGTCGATGCAGGGATGCGTCAACTACTGGCTACGGGTTGGATGCATAATCGGGTGCGGATGATTTGTGCCATGTTCCTCAGTAAGAATCTACTGATCGATTGGCGGTTGGGGGAGCAATGGTTTATGCAGCACCTTGTCGATGGTGACTTAGCAGCCAATAATGGCGGTTGGCAATGGTGCGCCTCGACGGGTACAGATGCTGTACCTTATTTTCGGATTTTTAACCCGATCAGCCAATCTCAGAAATTTGATCCGAACGGGGATTATTTACGTCAATGGCTACCTGAACTGGCAGATTTGGATGCAAAGCAAATTCACCAACCCTTTGCCAAAAATCCTCAACTAGAATTGAACTACCCTCAGCCGATTGTCGATTTAAAGCAGTCTCGCTTAGCTGCAATTGAAACTTTCCGAGCATTGTAGGCCATTGCCAAGATCGAACTGCTAGGGATCAAAACGCTGTACTGAAATGGTCACTCTAAGGCATAGCCGAGCGGTCGTTTTGTCCCTACAATACAGAAAACGCAAATCATTTTAGAGACGCTCACATGTATACAGGCATCGTGCAAGGTTTAGAAAAAGTCTTAGACATTCGTCAAGGCAATGGCTTCACAACCTTGGTGATTTCAAATCATCAGAATTTTTTTCATGATGTCTTTATCGGGGCAAGTGTGGCGATTAATGGCGTGTGTTTAACGGCCACACATATTGATTTGGCAGCCAACCAAGTACATTTTGATGTCTCAGATTTGACCAATCAACTCACCACGCTAAAAGCTCTCAAGGCCGGTGATGAGGTCAATGTCGAACGCTCAGCCAAAGTTGGCGCAGAAAATGGTGGTCACAATCTGTATGGTCATATCGAAGGCACAGCCACGATCAAAAACTTAGAACATCGTGGGGAAACCTTTCATCTCGATATTCACATTCCGGCAGGCAATATTAAATATTTCTTTCTCAAAGGTTTTATTGGACTCAATGGTTGCAGTTTGACTGTGAACCGTGTTGATCGTGCCAATAGTGAAATTTCAATCGATCTCATTCCTGAAACACTGCGCCTCACTACATGGAAAGATGTCCAAGTCGGTGATGCCGTGAATTATGAAATTGATCAAACAACGCGAACCTTAGTCGATACCTTAGAAAATATTCATCAGCGTTAAAATCGACTGACAGCACATTGCAAAAAGCCTCCCTTTCGGAGGCTTTTTATTGGCTCATTTGCAATATACGTTTAAGAATAAAAACTTGGATCTGGCACTTTGGCTGTGAGCACCCATTCACCAACTTCCTGATATTTATAATCAATCGGATCGTGCAGGGTCTGGGTACGCACATTGCGCCAGAAGCGGTCTAAATTCAGTTTGGCCGTCGTGGCACGTGCGCCCATCACTTGGAAAATATTTTGCGTAATGTACAGCGAACTATTGGTGGCCGCAATTTTGGCTGTTGCAATCGCAATAGAGACTTCTCCACGTTGTTCCGCCGTCAAAGCTTCACCAATCTCCCAAGCCCCTTGCAAACGCTGAACCGCTTTATCTGCCAATAAACGTACACTTTCTAATTGCACATAAAACTCAGCAAAATGCTTTTGAATAAATGGGTCATTCACTGCATTTTCAGCCAATGATTTTGACCACGCCTTTTGGTTTTGAACCGTCTGTTTTGCTGTTTCAAAAGCTCCTTCTGCCACCCCTAAAAACAAATGCACAAAGATCAACTGTGCAATCAATGGACGCAAGCTGGAATACGGCGTACTCAAAGGCCCCGGGTTCAGTAGTAATTCATCTTTGGAAATTTTTACCTGTTCAAAATGACTGCTTCCACTGTCGGTTTGACGTTGTCCCATATTGTCCCAATCGCCGAGAAAACTGACGCCTTCACGTGCTGTAGGAATCACCCCGATCAATAATTTTCCGTCATCATTGAACCCAGAACACAGCAAAATGTCAGAATCCATGGAACCCGAACAAAAACTTTTATCGCCATGAAACACATATTCATGTTCAGACAGTTGCGTCACTGTCGTACGACGGTCCAAAGGGTTTAAGGTGTTGCCCCAAAATAAATGCTCACGTGCAGTCTGTTCAAACCATGGGCCATATTGCTCTGGCTGCGCGAACAACTGTACGGTTGCAATCAATAAATGATGGAAACCATAAACATGCGCCAATGAGCTATCCACTTGGGCAATGGTTTGAATGGTTTTAAAAATCGTCTGCCAATCTGCACCCTGTCCACCATATTGCTGTCCAATGGACAGTGCAAGCAAACCACTTTGACGAATCAAATCACGTTCAGCTTTGGGATTTCCCCCCTGCTTATCACGCTGAGCAGCCGTGGTGGCAAATTCTGCCGCCAGTTTTTGGGCAATATCGATTGGATCTTGAGTCAATGGAGTTGAAGCGTTCATATGTCTATCTGATTATTCTGTTACCGTTTTAGCTTAACAAAGCGCAGGCATTCAGCTTATCTCAATGCCTGCAGTCTATATCTGTAAAATCTATATCTCATGAAATCTAAGTCACCTAAATTCAGGCGACTTATGGCTTGGTCTTTTTATACGTCGTATGTACGGTGGATTAAAAGCATCATGAACATCCCTTCTTCCTAATCAACTTTCCTAAGGGAAAGGACGTTCAATATTGCCTTAATAACCCGTCGTATGAGCGATAGTGAACTTTCATCAGAACGCTATCACTCATGCTCAAATTGCTCTTATGACTTCGGATAAACCGTCACAATCAAATGTTCAACCACTTGAGGTTCTGCCAAGGTCGAAGTGTCGCCTAAAGAGTCCAGCTCATTGGCCGCAATTTTTCTTAAAATTCGGCGCATGATTTTACCAGACCGCGTTTTAGGTAAGGCTGGCGCCCAATGCAGTGCATCTGGCGTTGCCACTGGTCCAAGGACTTTTCGTACCCAAGCCACCAGTTCCTGACGCAACTCATCCGTCTCGGCTGTCCCGGCTTGTAAGGTCACAAAGGCGCAAATCCCCTGTCCCTTAATATCATGCGGCATACCCACCACCGCAGACTCTGCCACAGCATCATGTGCAACCAGCGCACTTTCAATTTCAGCCGTTCCTAATCGATGCCCTGAAACGTTTAAGACGTCATCCACACGGCCCGTAATCCAATAGTAGCCAGACTCATCACGACGTGCGCCATCACCTGTAAAATACGTCCCCGGATAAGTGGAGAAATAAGCTTCAATAAAGCGCTCAGGATCACCCCAAATGGTTCGCATTTGTCCCGGCCAAGAATCCTTAATCACCAAGTTACCTTCTACGGCGCCTTCAAGCTCATTGCCTTCAGCATCAACTATCGCAGGTTGTACACCAAAAAATGGACGCGTCGCCGAACCCGGTTTTAAATCAGTTGCCCCCGGCAATGGCGTAATCATGAAACCACCCGTTTCTGTTTGCCACCATGTATCCACCACTGGACAGCGGCTTTCACCTACCACGGTGTAGTACCAATTCCATGCCTCTGGGTTAATGGGTTCACCCACCGAACCCAGTAAACGCAAACTACTGCGGTCACTTTCTCGGACAAAGGCATCGCCTTCTCGCATCATGGCGCGAATTGCAGTCGGTGCCGTATATAAAATGGTGACATTGTGCTTATCGACAATATGTCCCGTACGTGCCCAACTTGGATATTGCGGCACCCCTTCAAACATCACGGTCGTGGTACCATTCGACAAGGGACCATACAATACATATGAATGCCCAGTGATCCATCCGACATCTGCGGTACACCAAAACACATCATCTTGTTTTAAGTCAAAAACTTCACGGAAAGTACAATTCACATAGGTTAAATAGCCTCCCGTGGTATGCAATACACCTTTCGGTTTTCCAGTTGAACCTGATGTATATAAAATAAACAGCGGGTCTTCGGCATTCATGGGTTCAGGTGGACAAATATCATTAACCGACATGATTTCCATGTGATACCACAAATCACGATCCGCTTTCATTTCGATCGGGTTACCTGTACGGTGCACCACAATGACATTTTGAACCGAAGATGTGCCTTCGATGTCGAGTGCAAGGTCGACATTTTCTTTGAGTGGGATGGGCTTACCACCACGCATCCCACAATCCGCAGTAATCACGACTTTCGCCTGACTATCATCAATACGACTTGCCAATGAGTCTGGTGAGAATCCGCCAAAAACCACGCAGTGTACTGCACCAATTCGGGTACAAGCCAACATCGCAATTGCCGCTTCGGGTACCATTGGCATATACAGCACCACACGGTCGCCTTTACCCACGCCATGTTTTTTCAGCACATTGGCAAAACGGCAAGTTTCATCATGCAGTTCTTCAAAAGAAATGATTTTATGCCGTGAAGGATGATCACCTTCCCAAATAATGGCCGGTTTATGTGGATGTTCTTTTAAATGTCGATCGAGGCAGTTGGCACTGACATTCAGTTCACCGTCAGCAAACCACTCGATCTTGAAATCATCTTGCTTAAAATTGGTATTTTTAACTTGGGTAAACGGTTTGATCCAATCGATCTTTTGCGCTTGCTCCGCCCAAAACTCATCTGGTTGTTCAATCGATTTTTGATAACGCTCAAAGTACTCCGACTCATTGATGCGCGCGGTTTTTTTAAAACTTTCAGGTACTGGATAGATCTCTTTCATATTGTATTTTCCTTGATCTGATTCATCTCATCACGAGATGCCATGCCACATTTCTACTTTTATAATTTCTGCATCACAGCAGTATGACGATTAATTTTTAATCGCAGCAATCATGCTTTGGTCGTATTATTCTTTCCCATTTAAAGCATATTTTTGAGCAAAATTTCAACAAAAACATGTTTCAATTCAGTATCTGATCAGTTCATTTGAACCTATAATGCAAAGGTAATTTTACTCAGCATTCCGCATTTTTATTCTTCCATACACGTTGAGTTGACCCAAGCATGAATACCCAAGACTCTTCTTTCTTTTCCCGTCAGACGAACACTACATCGGACAATCCCTTGAAACCAGATGGACGTTTTGGTCGACTGAGCATGATTGGTTGGTATGGCTTTCTCAATATCATCAGCTTTTTTGCCTTGATCGCCTTAAGCCTTGCTGTGGGTATTTTCAACATCAATACCATGGCGTTAAATGAGCAATTTGTTGGCATATTCACAGGGGTATCTGGCCTCGCCTATTTGGCGATTATTATTCTCTACATTTATTTTTATTGTGTCTTTGTCGTGCGTCGGCTGCATGACCTCAATAAAGCCGGTTGGTTGCTACTATTATTATTTATCCCCGTGATCAATCTGTTCTTTATCCTGTATTTATTATTGGCCTCAGGCACACCGACCGTAAATCAATACGGCGCGCCACGCCCTGCTGCGGTTTGGGAAAAAATTCTGGCATGGTTGATGATTTTAATCAGTGTCTTGTCGCTCTTGGCTACAGGTAGCATCACCTCGTATATGATGGGTAGCGGAGAAATTGAATCGCCTACAGAAATCATTCAACAAGGTACTGAATACTTCTAAGCCACTGACCGAATTTGAGCCTGTCTGAATTTTGATACATCTGTTCGCAAGCCTGTAAATGAGGGTTATTTTCGCCACTAATTTCAGGCAAAATAGCGAAAAATCTGAACATTTGGAAAACTCGTGGCTGAAAAAGAAAATGCCTTGAGTGATGTCACTCAAGGCACGACTCAACTTTTGCAAGAGGCAACAGAAAAAACCGCACAAACCGTGCTGGAACATACCTCTAAATATAATGACGCATACTCAACGATCGATAAATTTGTCGATGGATTTTGGGAACGCCTGCCTTATATTTGTATCGCATTAATTGTTTTTACGATCTTCTATCTACTGTCAAAACTCTTTAGATTCTTTGTTCGTAAAGCGCTCACTGACCGTTCTTATTCAAAACAAAATCTAGTTTTGGTCCTGAACCGTGTCGGTAGCTCAGCCATTATGTTCTTCGGTTTCCTGATTGCAATGGTCATTGCGATCCCTGGTTTCACACCGGGTCAGCTCATGAGTGCCTTGGGGATTGGTTCGGTTGCAATCGGTTTCGCGTTTAAAGATATTTTCCAGAACTTACTGTCGGGTATTTTGATTCTCCTCGGTGAACCGTTCAAAATCGGTGACGACATTATTGTGTCAGGAATGGAAGGTACAGTTGAAGATATTCAAATTCGTGCAACCTTCCTACGCTCTCCCGATGGTCGTCGTATCGTGATTCCAAACGCGACGGTTTACACCAGTGCGGTAACGGTGAATACCGCTTATCAACGTCGTCGTTGTGAATTTGTGGTGGGTATTGGTTATGAAGATGACATTCAAAAAGCTAAAAACATTGTTTTGGCCATTTTAGACAAAGACCCGACCATTTTGAGCCAACCTGCGTTTACCGTAAACGTGAATGCTTTGGCTGATTTCTCGGTCAATCTGAATGTCCGTTGGTGGGTAGATACCACAGAAACCACCACTGCGAACTCGATCAGTGAAGTGCAAGAACACGTTATCCAAGCATTCAATCAAAATGGTATTTCAATTCCGTACCCTGTACAGGAAGTGAAAGTTTACCGTGGTGATCAAGCTGAGGTAGAAGCTTCAACAGCTAAATAATCGCCCTAAAACGTACGGAATCACAGTTTCTGTACGGATAATTCGGTTGCCTAAGCTGACTGCTTGGCAGCCGTTTTTTATGAGTAAATCTACCTCATAAGGGATATATCCACCTTCAGGTCCAATGATGATCGTACATCCATGTTGAATTCCTGTAGGCATCACATCTTCGACATAAGGATGCGCCACATAAGCGGGATAGTCTGACGAGATCATGCTCGGTAGAACATCCTCCACAAAGGGTTTAAAACGTTTATACAGTTCAATTTTGGGCGCAATAGTGTCACCAGCCTGCTCCAAACCTAAGGTCACATAGTGATCGAGCTGCTGTAAAAATGGGGTCTGCCAATAGCTTTTATCCACGCGATAACTGTGCAGCAAAATGATTTTTTCTACGCCTAAGGTGACGGCATCCATGATCAGACGGCGCAACACTTTCGGACGAGGCATTGCCACAATTAAAGTCACCGGATGCTTTGCTGGTACTTCTTCTTCTTGTAAGGGTTTAAGTTGAATGCCGTTATCCGTAATACTGACGATTTGGGTTAAATAACGCTTTCCTTCCCGAATACCGACTTTGAGTGTATCGCCCACTTGTACATCGACATGGTTTTTTAAATGCTCAATTTGACGTTTGGCGCTAATACTCCAAAGTTCAGATTCAGTTTGACGAGGATCAAGCAAGACGATGTTCATAAATAACCATATCAATTCACGCAAAGCATATGTCATTGAGGACAGGCGACATGGATGTCGCCTGTGCGCTGAGGTACAGGAAGTACCTTCAGCGTACAGAGGATTTTTGCTACTTTTAATCCTTTAAAAGTAGATTATGCCTACGAATAGGATGTTCAACGATCACCATAAAATAAGGCCGTGATAAAACTTGCCTAATAAAAATTAATGTATCGCAAAATTAAAACTTAAAGGTACTGATCAATCACTTGAATATGTTGAGCCAATGACCCTGTATTCTTTTGCATAATCTGCTGCGCTGCAGCATTCAAACACTGAGCTTGAAGCTTATCTTCGATTAACTCAAACAACACCTGAGCAGCCTGTTCTGCATCTTGCACTACTCTCACGCCTTGAGCAGCAACGAACTCATCCACAATGGTTTGAAAATTAAAATAATGCTGACCTAATACTGTCGGGACATGCAGCGCGATAGGTTCCAAAATATTATGTCCACCGCCCGGTACATTTAAAGAACCACCGACAAAACACGCCTGACTCAGTGCCAGCCAAAGCCATAATTCGCCCATACTATCCGCCAAATATACTTGTGTTTCAGGCTGAATCGTTTGCTTTAAACTGCGGCGCTGTGTGCGTAAATTCAGTTTCTGCGCTTCTACAAAAACGTCATCAAAGCGTTCAGGATGCCGTGGTACGACGATACATAACAGCTCAGGCTGTTGTTGCAAAATCGGCTGCAGCGCTGCGAGTAGTTTTTGTTCTTCTGGCGCATGCGTACTGGCAATGGTAATGATTTTGCGCTCTTGCAAAGCCCAATCTTCACGCAACTGCGCTGCTTGTTGCACAAAGCTATCGGGTGCATGAATATCAAACTTGATACTTCCCACGACCTGACTGGTATGGGGGTTTGCACCCAACTCAATAAATCGCGCTAAAGTTGCCTGATCTTGCGCCAATAATTGTTTCAAACTCTTTAGCATCGGCTGCGTCAAACTCGGGACTTTGCCATAACCTTTCGCCGATTTTTCAGATAATCTGGCATTAATTAATAAACACGGAACGTTGGCCTGATCGGCTTCAATCATCAAATTTGGCCAGAGTTCAGTTTCGACCAGTGCCAACATTTTCGGTTGATATTTTTCGATAAAACGACGGACTAATTTTTTTTGATCTGCCGGCAAATACACGGCCTGAAACAGTGATTCATAAGGTGCTTTTAAAAATAATTGTTTCGCACGCGCTTGTCCGGTTTTGGTGGTATTGGTGACTAAGACTGGATGGCTTGCTTTGAGATAATGTTCAATCAGCGGCTGTGCAGCGTTGGTTTCTCCTACGGAAACCACATGAAACCAAATTGCATTGCGGTTTTTAACCGGCTGAAATGGCCCAAAGCGCTCAAGACACTCTTGCTGATATAGTTGGAGATCTTCAGCACGTTTTTTGATGCGCCATTGATATAGCGGTTTAATCAGCGCCAAAGCTGCGTTATACCAAAAAGGAGTAGTCAAATTATTACGCTCAAAAACGGTTTGAATCGGCAGAATATATCAGAGCATTATCCACATGTTAATGGATAATGCATATTCAAGTGTCGATTAATAGGTTGAACGACCTGAACCAAATTTATTTTTCATGCTTGGATAATCAATATAGCCTTCGGCAACATCTGTTCCAATCATGTTTTCCAACTGCAATTCATTCAGTGCAGCATTCGCCAGCAAACGTTCAAACAAATCTGGATTGGCAATATAAGCTTTACCAAAAGATACCGCATTGGCTTTACCTGAGGCCAATAAATCAACAGCATCTTCACGGCTTAAACGCATATTGGCAATGTACGGCACTCCATTTGAGCGCTGTTTCAGATAGTCACTAATACTGTCATCCGCCAGATATTCACGGGTAAAGAAGAATGCAATCTTCCGTTGCCCCAACTGCTCTAAAGCATAGCCAAAGGTTTCACGTGGATCATGATCGCCCATATCGTGTTCATCACCACGCGGCGCAAGATGTACACCTACACGACCTGCACCCCACACTTCGATCAGCGCATCCACCACTTCAAGCAATAAACGTGCGCGGTTTTCGACAGAACCACCATACTCATCTTCACGTAAATTGGTTTTGCTTTGTAGGAATTGATCGATCAAATAACCATTGGCCGCATGCAATTCCACACCATCAAAACCGGCTTCTTTGGCTTTGATCGCAGACTGTTTGTATTGTTCTACAATGCTTTTGATTTCTGCAATCTCTAATGGACGTGGCACGACATATTCGCGTTTTGGGCGAAGCAGACTGACATAACCCGCCTGTTGTACCGCACTGGCAGAAACTGGTGTATCACCATTCAAAAGGTCGGGATGTGAGACACGTCCGACATGCCACAATTGTGCCACAATTAAACCTTGCTGTTCATGTACGGCTTGGGTCACCAATTTCCAGCCCTGAACTTGAGCATCGGTAAATAAACCCGGCGTCTGCAAATAGCCATTAGCTGCTTCTGAAATGACTGTTGCTTCTGAAATGATTAATCCAGCACTTGCACGCTGTGCATAATATTCAGCCATCATCGGCGTTGGAACACGGTCAATGGTTGCACGACTACGGGTTAGTGGCGCCATTACAACGCGATTTTTGAGGTGTAAATCACCCAAAATGAGAGGAGTATTAAGTTCAGCCATATATGTCTCGCCTAACACTTCAAATGCGAAAAATGATTTAAAGTGAGTTCTGCAGATAATCAATATATTGCTGAATGAGTTCTTCATTGCGCGAAAAATACGACCATTGACCATATTTCTCGGCTTGAATTAAGCCCGCCTGTTGTAACACAGACAAATGATTAGACATCGTAGACTGCGAAACATTACCGAGTTTTTCGATATTGCCAGCGCATACACCACGATTAAAGCCGCCACATTGTTCTTCTGACAAAAATTGTTCAGGTGTTTTCAACCATTCCAAGATTTGACGTCGAGTCGGATTGGCAAGTGCTTTAAAAATTAAATCAATATCCATAATTTAAACGGGTTTAATTAAATAAAAATTTGGACAACAAAGTTCTATTCAGCATCTTGAATACACTATATCGTATTTTTTCGATTTTTATATCGATTTTTTTAGATATGATGATCAAAAACAGATAGAACTTTGTTTTCTATATAAATTTAAATTACAAACCTTGTTTGAGGCTGGCTTCAATAAACTTATCTAAATCACCATCAAGTACCGCGCCGGTGTTTGAACTTTCCACACTGGTACGTAAGTCTTTAATACGCGAGTCATCTAAAACGTATGAACGAATTTGGCTGCCCCAACCGATATCGGACTTGGTGTCTTCCAACGCTTGTGCCGCATCATTACGTTTTTGCATCTCAAGTTCGTACAATTTTGCACGTAACTGTTTCCAAGCATGGTCACGGTTGGCGTGCTGTGAACGTTGGTTCTGACATGCCACCACAATCCCTGTTGGAGCGTGAGTTAAACGTACTGCAGAGTCTGTTTTGTTAATGTGCTGACCACCCGCACCAGATGCACGATAGGTATCAGTACGAACATCAGCAGGATTGATTTCAATTTCAATATTGTCATCAATTTCAGGCGATACAAAAACCGCTGAGAATGAAGTATGGCGACGGTTACCCGAGTCAAAAGGTGACTTACGGACTAAACGGTGTACGCCAGATTCTGTACGTAACCAACCATATGCATACTCACCTTCTACACGGATCGTTGCAGACTTGATCCCTGCCACATCACCATCAGACTCTTCCATCACTTCTGCTTTAAAACCATGACGTTCAATCCAACGTAGATACATACGTAGTAACATCGATGCCCAGTCCTGTGCTTCAGTACCACCTGAACCTGCTTGAATTTCGACATAGCATGGGTTCGGGTCCATCGGATTACTGAACATACGACGGAATTCTAATTTCGCAAGTTCTGCTTCCGCTGAAGTTAACTCTGCTTGCACATCTGCAAGTAAGCTTTCTTCTTCTGCTTCAACCGCAAGATCCAACATCGCTTGGGCATCTTCTAGTTGAGTTGAAAGCCCTTCGAGCACGTTAATGACGTTTTCGAGTTCACCTTTTTCTTTTGCCATTGCTTGCGCACGGCTTTGATCATTCCAAATTGCTGGGTCTTCCAGCTCACGTAAAACCTCTTCTAAACGCTCTTTTTTCAGATCGTAGTCAAAGATACCCCCGTAATGTTTGACCACGGTCGTTTAAGTCTTTTAGCTGTAATAGATACGGATTAATTTCCACGTGAATTACTCTCAATCAAAAAATTTGGCTTAAATAGCCGCCTATTATATCACAGAGCATTTGCACAGTTTCAGCCAGATTGATCATCCAAATCATTGACTTCAATGCACATAATATGAACAATACGCTCGCATTACTATTTATTACATTTTTTTTACAACAATAATGTTTCGAGGGTTTTATGAAAAAGACATTACTTGCACTAGGGTTAGCTGTTATCACTTCATCAACTTTTGCTTATGATGGTCAAGTTGATGGCGGTTTTACTTATACAGATTGGGACAATGACATCGTAGATTCAAACGGATTGTTCAACTTACAAGGCACGTTATATTTAGACTCAGTAAACCCTAAAAATGGCCCATTAAACGAAGCTGCATTTTTAGGTCATAACAGCAATATTTATGCTAAATATAGCTATCAATATTTAGATACAAAAACAGTAGATGTATCAGATTATTTTCCTGTTTCAGGTCCGCTTGCAGGCAAAGCAGAATATGACAGCCACCATATTTCATTAGGTGCTGAATACTTCTTTGAACAATTCTACTTTAATGGTGAATTAGGCTACAAAGAAGAAAAAGCTGAAGTAAAAGTTGCTGGCATTTCAGCAAGCGAGGACTATGATTCAACAACATACCGCGCATTAGTAGGTTATTTACCTGTCTCTAACCTTTTACTTGCTGTTGGTATTGATGGCTATCAAGGCGACAATGATGAAGACGAAGACAACCGTTTTGCTGTTAAAGCAAAATATGTTGCGCCTTTGAACAATGGTCAATACATCAACCTAGAGGCAGATGGCGCTTTTGGTGATTTAGACTCTGTTACGATTGGTGCAGACTACTACTTCGACCAAGCTTTTAGCATTGGTGCATCTTACAACATCGAAGATGATGGTGATGAAGACACGGATTACTTCGCTATCCGTTCAAAATACTTCCTTAACCCGAACCTAGCAATCGGTGGTCAAGTTGGTTTTGGTGATGACGTTCAAGCGTTCAACATCAATGCAACTTTACGTTTCTAATTTCGTTTGAATTAGGAATGTGCATTAAAAAAGCACCTCAAATTTGAGGTGCTTTTTTCTTTTCGATGTAATATTTACTTAAAAAAAAGTCCAGTTGTTGACCAAATAATCTACAAATTCATAATATCTACACAGTTTTAATAAAACAAAACATTAATAATAATTATATATTTTTCAATATCTTAAATAATTAAAATTACATAAAATTACCGAATACACAGTTCTGCAACTTTGCAGCGATTGACCATCTTTAAAAATTCTCTAGACTAAAACTTGTAACAAAAAATGTATTAAATTTAGCCAAACAATTTAGAGGGGTAGTTTCCATGAAAAAACTCGCAATTGCTTCAGCACTTCTTTCTGCACTTGCTATTACAGGTACAGCTCATGCTTATCAAGCAGAAGTGGGCGCTTCAGCTGGTTACATCGACCCAGATAATGGAAGCTCTGGCAGTGAATTTGGTGTAAACGGTACTTATTACTTCAACCCTGTTCAAACTCGTAACGCTCCTCTTGCAGAAGCTGCATTCTTAAACCGTGCAAGTAACGTAAATGCACATGCAACTTTCGCTGACCGTGGCAATGTTGACGACAATACTTATGGCGTTGGTATCGAATATTTCGTACCAAACTCAGATTTCTATGTATCTGGTGATGTAAGCCGTAATAATGTCGAAGTTGACACTCCATTTGGCACAGTAGACAACGATACAACTTACTACGGTGCTGAAGTCGGTTATCTTCCTGCACCAGGCTTCTTAGTTGCAGTTGGTGTGAAAGGTTGGGATAACGATGATGATGATGGTGTAGATCCAACTTTACGTGCTAAATACGTAACAACTTTAAGCAATGGTAAAGACATTAACCTTGAAGCGGGTGCAGCATTCGGTGATCTAGATGAATTCAATCTAGCAGCGGATTACTTCATCGACAAAACATTCAGTGTTGGTGCTGACTACTACAACAACGATGTCACTGATCGTAACGAAGTAGGGATCAATGCACGTAAATTCTTCAACCAACAAGTAAGCCTTGAAGGTCGTGTTGGTTTCGGTGAAGTTGACAACAATGACTACAATTCATTTGGTGTAGCAGCGAAATACCGCTTCTAATCCATTGAAGTCAAAACCATAAAAAAACCGCTCTTCTGAGCGGTTTTTTATTTGCCTGTAAAAATAGAATGGCTCTAGACTAGCAGATTTGCACTTAGTTTTACCTAATGAGGTCCCACAACTCTGTTGCTAGCTCATTAGGCTCCCTCATCCAACGCCATTCTGTTTCTTTAAGATGATAATCAAAATACTCTT